>JAHFGX010000056.1 GCA_023247215.1 Candidatus Omnitrophota bacterium | reverse complement strand
ATGACCGCGGACGAGCGCAAGTTCCTGTGGCTGATCGAACACGATCAGGAGTCCGAGCTGAACACCATGCGGGCCTGGCAGCACGAGCTTGAGGAGCAGCAGGCCGGGCGGCGGAAGATGCGGGACGTGGCCACCCCGATTGACTACCTAGCTCGCATGCTCAACCGCCACATCGTCCTGCAGGAGCAGCATGTCGTGCCCGTCGTGAATCAGATGACGCCCGAGGAGCAGGCGGCCATCCTCAAAGACCTCCTGGCATTTGAGCGCCAGGCCTTGGGCCCCGCCGGCCGCGCGCCCTTTGAGCAGCTCATCGCCTCGATGGAGTGGGAAATCAAAGTTCTCGGCGTGCGTATCTGGTAACCGCCGTTTCCCTCCTTCCGTGTTGGGTCCGCCTATCTTGACAAGTTTAAAGCAGTGTGTTAGTGTCACCCCATTCTGTCGGTGCACATTCCACGGACGGGCGGCCTCAGCACAGGAGGAAAGGGGAGCGGATGAAACGAGCGGCCTTATGGATTGTCGGTGCCGGCGTCGCCGGATTGGCCTTGATGTTGGCGCTTCGAGCGCAAGAACAGCAGGGGCAGACGACGCAAGCCCCCGACCCGGCCAAGCCGGAAAAAATCGCCTTCACCTTCACGGATGAAGAGCAGATGAAGGCATTCGCCACGGTGTGGCAGCAGCGCCAGGCGGTGATCACCCGCATGGCCGTCCTGCAGGCCTATTGGAACCAGGAACAGCCCAACCTGCAGGAATCCAACACCCAGCTCTTGAGCAAGTACAACCTGGATGTGAACAAAAATTACACCTTGGATGCGGCTCGAAAAGTGCTGGTCGAGCAGGAAGCGACCACGCCTCCCCCGACCGCATTGAACCAGCAAGCCACGCCAGCCACTCCGTAACACGCCCCGTTTTCGTGCTCGGATCCTCCCGGGCCTGCGCCAGCAGGCCCGGGTTTTTTCTGCCCGGTTTGCGCCTTGACGCTTGTTTTTCCCATCAGGCATACTTAAATAGACAATTCGGGTTCGCCCTACTGATAATGCCACACCCGGAGTAATCCGGGGTCGGAAAGCCACAGCCCCGCCAGCGGCGGGGAGCTGGGTTGCCAAAGGGGGAGTGGATACGGAAAACAAGCCTCACTAACGCGGGAACGCGGTGAGGCTTTTTGTTATTTCAGTTGTGCCCTTTTTGGGCGCAAGCGTACGAAGCGAGGGAACACGCGTGCTTGAAACATTGGTCTCCTCAAAAATTCGACGGGCGGTGCTGGGGTACCTCCTCACCCATGCAGAGGGCCATTTCTACCTGCGCGGGTTGGCCAAGGAGCTGGGCCTGGCCATCAGCCCCTTGCGCCGGGAGCTCAAGCTGATGGAGCGGCAGGGGCTCCTCAAGGCGCACCAGGAAGGGAACATGCTCTTCTACCTGGTGGATCAGCGCTCCGCGCGGTTCGCCGAGTTGCGATCGTTGGGCACGGCGCTGGGATTAGCCGGCTCCCCGGAACTCCCGCAGCCTGTGCCTGCCCCCTTGGAATTGGCGCCGGTTGCCGCTCCTCTGTTGGCTCCGGTGCTCCCGGCCGCCGAACCACCGCACCCCGCCGCGGCGGTGACGCGCGCCTGGGACATGTGGAGAGGCGTGGGGTGGGGCGCGCTCGGCATGGCGCTGATGGGAATGACCGGGTATCTCATGATCAGCCACCAGCAGTTGATGGAGTTGGCGCGCCGGACCGCGCGCGCCCCGGCAGCTCAGGTGAGCGTGGTCACCGACGTGATGCCGCATGCCTCGCCGGCCAGCGGAGAGCTTCGAGGCAGCCGGTGGCGGCTCTTGCCGGGAGCGGTGGGCGGGTTCGCGCCGGGACGAAGCACGGTTGAGGGGAGCTATTGATGATCACGCGACCGCTCCTCCGCGCCTTCAGCCTCGTGCTCGCCGGGTTGCTGAGCCTGAGCCCGTTGCCGTCCGGCCGCCTGGCGCCCACGGCTGAAGCCGCCGTTCCATACTACATCAACTATCAAGGCCGGTTGACCGATTCCGCCGGGGCTGCGGTGCTCGGCAGCTTGACGATCACCTTCCGGTTGTACACCGCGGACAGCGGCGGATCGGCGGTGTGGCAGGAAGATCACGGCGTGAGCCTGGCCCAGGCGGATGAAGGGGTGTTCAATGTGGTGCTGGGCAGCTCCACTGCCTTGACCTCCGTGGACTTCAATACCCCGATGTGGTTGGGGGTGCAGGTTTCCGGCGATACCGAGATGACGCCGCGCCAGCGCGTCACCGCCACCAGCTATGCGCTCAACGCGGACAAGCTGGACGGGTTGGACTCCACCAGTTTCCTCCGCACCGATGTGGATACCTCCACCTCCGGCAAGCTGACCATCACGCGCTCCGGCCTGGCGCTGCTCATCAAACCGACGACTGACCCGGCCGCCGACACCAAGCTCGTTGACGTGCAGAACGCCGCCGGTAGCAGCAAGTTCAGCGTGGACATTGAGGGAGACACCGCGGTCGCAGGCAACCTCAGTGTCAGCGGAGTCCTGACCAGCGGAGGCTCCTCCAGCTCGAACGTGGTGATTACGAATCCTGCCATCGCCCAAACCATGCAACCCACGGCGGACGTGATCCCCCTGACCATCAAGGGGCTGGCGTCAGGAACCGCCAAGGTCCTCTCCATTTATGACGCCGCCGCAACCCCAGCCGAAACGGCGTTCTTCAATTCGGCCGGCCAGTTGAGACTCGCCAAGACCCCAAGTGCCGGCAGCCCCGCCCTGGTGATCTCCAGCGAGTCCTCGCCGGCGTTCTCGACCGGCACGGCGACGCAGTTGGTCCTCAGCCAGGCCTCCGGCGGCAGCAACAACTTCATTGATGCCCAGGTCGGCGGGACGAGCAAGTTTGTGGTGGATCCGTCCGGCAACGTGACCATCGCCGGCACGATGAGCACGAGTGATTCCAGCACGCTCTCCAGCTTGACCGTCACCGGCGCCACGGCCCTGAACGGCGGTCTGACGATGGACACCAACAAGTTCACCGTCGCCGACACGAGCGGCAACACCGCCATCGGCGGGACCTTAGCCGTGACTGGCGCCACCACCTTGTCGAGTACCTTGGGCGTCACCGGCGCCACCACCTTGTCGAGCACCTTGGGGGTGACCGGCGCCACCACGCTCAATGGCGGCCTGACGATGGACACCGACAAGTTCACCGTCGCC
>JAHFGX010000011.1 GCA_023247215.1 Candidatus Omnitrophota bacterium | reverse complement strand
AGACGGAACCGGGAGCGGTGACCGACGCCAGCGCGTTGAAAAAGCTGCCGAACGACTTCGACACGCACTCGGCTCCCCGGATGCGGGTCTCCCCGCTGGCCAACAGGCCGGCCACCGCCAAGCTCATGGCGGTCCGGTGGTCGCCGTAGCTGTCCACCACGGCGCCGGTCAAACGGCCCGGCGTCACCGCAATCCCGGCGGCCCCGTGCGGGCTCAAGGACGCCCCGAGGCGGGACAACCCTTCCGTCATGGAATGCTGCCGGTCGGTTTCCTTCACGCGCAGCTCTCCGACCCCTTCAAACCGCGTGACGCCCGTGGCAGCGCACGCCGCCACCATCAGGATCGGCAGCTCGTCAATCACCAAGGGAATCTCCTGCGCCGGAACCGTCACACCCGTGAGCCGGCTGGACTCCACCGTGATCGTCCCGCGTGGCTCCCAAGTGTCGTCTTCGATCACCCAGCTCACGGACGCGCCCATGCGCCGCAGCAGATGGAGCGCATGGATGCGCGTCGGGTTCAGCCCCACATCCTGCAGCACGAGGCGGGCGTCCGGCAGCACGGCGGCCGCCACCACCAGGAACACCGCGCTCGACGGGTCGCCTGGAATGCGCAAGCGTCCCGGGGTGGCCGGGGCCGCGGGCGGCGGAGTGACCGTCACGCTCAATCCCTGCCGAGCGAGCGGAATGCCCACGCGCGCCAGCAGCCGCTCGGTATGATCGCGAGTTAGCACCGTCTCAACCACGGTCGTCGGGCCCTCGGCCCATAACCCGGCAAACAGCACGGCGGACTTGACCTGCGCGCTGGCCACCGACGGGCGGTGCGTGATCCCGGTTAGCGACCGGCGACCCTGAATCGCCAATGGCGGATACACCTCATTCTCCGCCGCCCCGCCGGCGCCTTGCACCTGGGCCCCCATCCGGGTCAGCGGCTCAGCCACGCGCCCCATGGGCCGGCGGCACAATGAGGGACTCGCGGTTAATCGGGCGCGAAAAGGCTGTCCAGCGAGCAAGCCACAGCTCAACCGCATGGTTGTGCCGGATTCGCCGCACCACAGCTCACCTTGAGGGGCGCGCAACCCGCGGAAGCCCTGCCCGGTAATGCGCACGGTCTCCTGGGCGCGCTCGATCGGCACCCCCAGCCGCTCGACCAGCTCCAGGGTGCGTTGGCAGTCATCAGCCGGCGACCACGGCGCCAGTTCTGTGACGCCGTTTAGGACAGACGCCAGCAAGACCGCCCGATGCGCGATGGCCTTATCAGGCGGGGCTCGAAGCGTGCCGGTGAGGGTAGGCGATGGCCGAAGGATGGCGTCCATGCAGGCAGAGCATCCGTGTCGGGATGCAGATCAGGCACAACCGGAAGGCATACTAAATAGGACGAACCACGTCGCCCTCATGGATCGCGTCTTCCTTCGCATCCGGCAAGAGGGCGGCGGCGGAGAGTTCGTCGTAGACCTTTTCGACCCTCACCCGGCCAAGGACTTCCTGGCCGCGAAGCACCTGAAATTCCTGACCCACCTGCAGCCCTTGGTTCTTGCCCAGATTGAAGACGATAAAATCGTACTCGCGGTTGACGACGAGGACTTGGCCTTGCAGCGCGGACACTGTCTGGGAGGACGATGATGAAGACGATGCGAATGGGGCGCTCGCACCGAACGCGGCCGGGCTGGCTACGACGACCTTGTCGAGCTCAACCGTCGAGTCAGGAGCCGCCTGGGCTTCAACTTTCGCCGCCAGGGCCGCTTTCGCCTCCTGCGCTTTGACCAGCTGGCTCTGGAGGCCTTCCTGCTGATTCTTCAGCGCAGCGAGCTGATCACCCAGCGCGATCTTCTCGGTGCGCGCCTGCTCCAAATCTTTGGTCAGGCGGTCAATCTCGTGCTGTCGGTCATCCACGGATTTGGCGAGGGCCTCTTTCGCGGTGCGCTCCTCGGCCAACTGCTGGACGATCTGCTCCAGCTGCGCGGCGGTTTTCGCCAAATCCTGATCGGCTTTCGCCTTGGCCGTCTTCACCTGATCCACCTGGTGCGTCAGGTCCTCGTTCTCGGACTTGACCATCAGCAGCTCGCGCTCTTTCGCCAGACGAAGATCGTGCTCCTTCATCTGGAACATCATGGCTACCCCAGCGACCCCGATGGCCAACACCGCCACCACGGCCAACAAAATCACCATGGCTCGACCAGAACGCGTCATGCGGATGTGCTTCCCCTCCCTCTGAAGCGGCTACCATCAGGGTAGCCGCGAGAATGCCGAGCGCGATGGGCGCTCGGCCTCTGTGGGTTGAATCGGCTGACTTTACCATAGCTATTCATTTCCTGTCAATCGGTTAAGCCACTGCGGATCCAGATGCCGCTCGATCCACCACGCGAGCTCCCTGGCCGTCGCCGTTCCATCGGCGATCGCGCGCCGATGCGGCAGGACGCCAAGGACCGGCACCGGCAACAGCTCCCGCAGGATGTGAGGATTGGTGCGCTCGGCCAGCCGCTCTCCCGCGCGGCGCGCGGGCGGTTCCGAGCCGTTGAGGACGACCCCCGCCACCCGCACGCCGGCGGCCCTGGCCTGCCGCACCGTCAAGCTGGTGTGGTTCAGCGTGCCAAGCCGAAGCCGCGCCACCACGACGACCGGCATCCTCAGTTCGCACATGAGATCGAGCACCGTTCGCCGGCGGGTCAGCGGAACAAGCAGCCCGCCGATTCCTTCCACTAATGTCAGCGCATGCCGAGACGCCAGGCGCTCGCACGCGCGCAGGAGAGGGCCCCATGCCAGCGGTGACCCGCTCAGCCGCGCGGCGACGTAGGGCGCCAACGGCGCGCGGTACCGGACCGGATTGATGTCTCGCGCGGTCTCCGTGGCGCCGCTGGCACGCGCCAACCAGGCCGCGTCCTCCGACACCCCAGACGGCGGCACGCCGGTCGCCACCGGCTTCATGACGCCGACATCCACGCCCGCCTGGCGGCAGAAGGCGGCTAGCCCGGCCGTCACCGCGGTCTTGCCCACGCCGGTATCCGTGCCGGTGATAAACAGACCGCGGCCGATCCCGCCTCGCTTAGGCGCCATCGCGGAGGCAGGCTTGCAGCGCCGCGGCCAAGCGCGCCATCTCCTCTGGCTGATGCAAGGCGCTCACGCTGATCCGCAGGCGGGCGGTGCCCCGGGGCACGGTGGGGGGCCGGATGGCCGGTACGAAGATCCCGCGCCCGAGGAGCGCGTGCGCGATCCGGCAGGCCCGTTCGGATGATCCGAGCCGAATCGGCACGATGTGGCTGGGCCGGCCCGGCGGCACGGGAATGGAGGCGGCCGCCAGGCGCGCGCGCACCTCGCGCACGTTTGAGGCTAAGCGGTCCCGGGCCGTCGCATCCTGCTCTACGATCGACAGCGCCGCCGCCGCAGCCGCAGCCACCGGCACGGCCAGCGCCGTCGTATAGATGAACGTTCGGGCGCGGTTGCGCAGCAGCGACACCAGCGCGGGGGGGCCCGTGACAAATCCCCCTTGGCATCCGAGCGCCTTGCCGAGTGTCGCCATATAGATCAGCGACTCCGGCGGCACCCCGGCCTGCTCCGGGCTGCCGCGACCGGTCGGCCCGACCGTGAAGGCCCCATGCGCGTCATCCACGTAGACCACCGCCTGGGCACGCTCGGCCACAGCGACCAGCTCCCGCAACGGGGCGGCATCGCCCTCCATGCTGAAGATGCCTTCCGTCACCACGAGCCGGCGCCGGGCGGCCGGATACCGGGCCAACACCACGGCGAGTTGGTCCACGTCCTGATGAGGAAACACCCGGAAGACGGCTCCGGAGCTGCGGCAGGCGTCAATCAAGCTGGCATGACAGAGCCGGTCGGCCACCACCACGTCCGACGGCCCCAGCAACACCGACAACGCGCCGAGGTTCGCGAGGTAGCCGCTGGGAAACACGATGGCGTCTTGGGCGCGAAAGAACGACGCGAGGCGCGCTTCGAGCGCCGCATGGACGACCGTGGAGCCCGCCAACAGGCGCGAGGCGCGCGCGCCGACTCCCCAGGTTCGCGCGGCTTCGCAGGCGGCTTCGATGACGCGCGGGTGGGAGGAGAGCCCCAGGTAGTCGTTGGTGCACCAGGAGACAAGGGACGAACCTCCGACGGCCAGATGGGGGCCGCGGGTCGCCTCGACGGTGGTCAGCGTCCGCAGGAGGTGGCGCTCCTCGAGCCCGTGCAGCTCCTGCTCCAGGCAACCCAGCAGCGCCTGCAGCGCGGACGGGGTGGGCATGCAATCACACGCGCCGACGCGCGATGAAGGGGCTAACACACCACCATCGGCAAGAACTCGGTCGAACCGAAGACGCCATAGAGGCCGTGGCGCTGCAGCCAACAGCCCCGCTTGAGATAGCCCAGCGCCGGCCCGAGCACGTTCGCCGCCATGCTGGTTTCATCCCCCAGGATAAACCGGTGCGAGGCGCGCTTGCCGTCAAGAGTGATCCCCGTGAGGGTCATGGTGGTGGAAACCGGCTTCTTCGGATGCCGGGTGTCCATCACGCCGCCGACTTCGACCTGGTCCTGCGAACGCACGACACCCACCCGCTCGAGGAGCAGATCATCGGCATGCTCCATGTGGCGCAATTCCAGCAGGCCGTTGGTCCGCCCCAGCAAGGCCTCCACCTCGGCGTCCGTCATGGCCTTGGCGCGCTCGACGCTGTAGCCAGGCAGGTGCGCGATGTCTTCCCGAATCGTGGCTTTGTACGCCTCCCAATTTGCGATCCCCACGCCCCACCAGATGTCCACCCGCTCGACCTCAACGAATGATTGCGCCGCCAGGACCGCGGCCGCGCTCAATAACCCTGGCGTGGCACCGCACCCGGTGAGCACGACGCTCCGCGCGGCCTTGGCCTCGGCGTCAAGCGCGCACATCAGCTCCACCGCCCGCGTCCGCTTCAACACGTCCACGCACACCGCGCCCGGGGCCGCGCGAAATGACCGGCCCACCACGCCGGGGATAAACTCATTCGGCATATTCGGCAAGGTGATCAGCACCGCGTCAAACCAGGCGGCATGCTCCAGGACCGCGCCGATGGAATCGTCGCACCGCTGGGCCGCCAGCTCGCCGGAGCCCGAGCCGAGCTCCCGGCAATTCAACCCCTCCGGCGACGCAAGGAAGCTTTTGCTGTCGCAGATGGCGGTCAACTGCAGCTCGCGCTTGGCTGCCAGCAAGCGACAGGCCGCGCGCCCCAACCCGCCGGCTCCCAAGACGGCGATTCTGATTGGACGTTCCATGAAGCGGAGGCCTCCTGTTAGTCGTTTAGGATGGATCGAGCCAGGTCTGACGGCAGGATTGCCGTTCCACCAATCTCGTGCCCAACCGCTGCTTGACCGGGCGCTTCGCGCCTGAGAGCAGGCGGTGCAGAATCTCGAGCGACCGTCCGGCGACATCGCTCATCGGCTGCCAGACGGTCGTCAGCGGGACTTTGGAAAACGACGCGATCGGGCTGTCATCGAACCCCACAACCGAGAGATCCTCCGGCACCCGCAGCCCCAGCTCCGACGCCGCCTCAATCACCGCCACGGCCATGTCGTCGCTCGCCGCCACCACGGCGGTCGGGCGATCGTCACGCGCCAGGAGCTCTTTGGCCAGCGGCCGGGCGGACGCCCGGGTGTAATCCCCGTGCTGGACGTAATGCGGCTTGACCTCCAGCTGGCGCGCCTGCATCGCGCGCACATAGCCGTCCAACCGCTCGATGCCGATGGAGGTGCGCAAATGCCCCGTGATGGTGGCAATCTCGCGGTGCCCCAGCTTCGCCAGGTAGCCGACCACGTCCTCCACGGCGCCCCGGTTATCCACCGCCACGCAGCTCACCGGCAGCTCTTCCAGGAATTGATACATGACGACGCAGGGAATGCCCTGCTGCAGCGCCCAATCAAGCTGCTCTTCGTTGCCGTCGATGTCGGCGAACAAGATCCCGGCGGCGGCCCCGACGTTGAGCAACGACCGCCCATCCGTCACATGCAGCAGGAGATCCAGGTGCAGGCGCTCGGCGGCCGTCCCGACCCCCTTGAGCATCTCCATAACGTGAAACGAGCGGAACATATCCGCGAAGCGCGGAATCACCAGGGCGATGGTGTTGTTGCGGCCGGCGGCCAGGCGTTGGGCGTTGGTGTTGGGCCGGTAATGCAGCCGCGTGATCGCCGCCAGCACCCGGCGGCGGCTGCCCTCATCCACCGTCGGCACGTTGTTGAGCACGCGCGACACCGTCGTCGTGGAGACGCCGGCCGCCCTGGCCACTTCGGCGATGCGGACCGTCCTCGAGGCGGTCATGGGTTCGGAGACTGCGCCAGTTGCGGCTGAGACTGCATGACGTGCGCGGTGACAAAAATGACCAGATTCGAGCGCTCCGTCCCGTTCGAGCGCTTCTGGAAGGCCTTGCCCACGATGGGCAGGCTGCTGAAGAAGGGCACCTTGGTGACGACGTCGGTGGTCGTGTCCTTCATCAGGCCGCCGAGGACCACCGTCTCGCCGTCCTCGATCACGACGCTGCTGGTCAGATAGCGCGAGGTAAACCTCGGTAGCTTGATCTCGCCGGCAAACGTGTCATCGGTCTTCTTTTCGCTGACCTCCGGCTTCAGCGCCAGGGTGACGGTCCGCAGGTCGCTCCCCACGCTCGGGGTCACGTTGAGGAGAATGCCCAGATCCTTGGTCACAAAATCCTGCGGCACGTTCACGAACCGCGTCTCCCGCACCCCGTTGACGGTGGCGTCAAACTTCCCATCCCCGTTCAGGTCTTCCCGCTTGACGGACGCTTCGTACCGGCTGGCATAGACGAACTCGGTGACTACTTTAATGGTCGCCGTTTGGTTGTTCAGCGTGGTCACCTGCGGGGCCGAGAGCGTCTTGGCTTTCTTGGTTTCGGTCAACGCGTGCAGCACGGAGGAATACTGCGTGCTGCTCAGCACGCCCTGGAGCGTCAAGTTCAGCGCGTCGCCGGACGTCTGCCGCGAAAAATCCGAGAAATCAATTTTGGTGCCCCGGCGCAGGTCCGAGCCGACGGAGGAGAATTGAATCCCCGGGCTTTTGGTCGAGCCGTCGCGGTCCTTGGACTTCGTCAGGGGCACGTTGCCCGTGAGCTGGGCGTCCAGGGACCACTCATCCGTGTCCGTCACGGTCAGCTCGACGAACCGGGCTTCGATGCGCACCTCCAACGGCAGGATATCCAGCGCGCGCAGCAGCTCTTCGGTCTTTTGCAGGTAGTAGGGCACGTGCGTGACGATCAACGCGCCGGTGCGCTCATCCAGCAGGAACGAGCTGGATTCCACCTGCGGAATGATCTGCTCCAGCACGTCTTTGACGGTCCGCAGCTTGCGCAGCCCGACGGACTGGAGGGCGACGCTCTCGCGAGTGCCCTGGATCGGCTCGAAGTCCGCGAACAGGCCGGAGCCTCGCGTCAGGGGAAAGATGCGCGTCTCCAGCGGCTCAGCCTCCATCTCATCCAGGGTCGCCACGAAGATGGCGGCGTCATCGAAGCGATAGACCAGGTTTTGTCCTTTGACGAGGTAGTCCAGCGCTCGCTGCAGCGGGATGTCCACGAGATGGACGGAGACCGGTTGGGCGACTTCCTTGGCCTTCGGGGAGAGAACGATGTTGATCCCGGACGCTTCCGCCAAGAAATTCATGGCGGATTCAAAATCCACGTCTCGGAGCTTGGCGGTCACCGGCTCCCGCAGCCGTTCCAGCGGCAGCGCGGTCGCAGCCGCCCACGCCGGCGCTATGGCCGCGCTGCAGCAGATCATGGCCAGGAGACACCGGAAACCGGAAGGCTGACGCCCCAGCGATGCGAGCATCGGTGTTAAATCGTGGGACCGCGGGGGGCGAGGATCCGCGCCGTCACAAAAATGAGCAAGTTCTTGCGCGTCTGCGATTCTTCGCGCTGGCGGAACAGCCCGCCGATCAGCGGCAGGTCGCCCAGCAGCGGCACCTTCGTGATCTGTTCGGAGCGGCTGTCCTTCATCAGCCCGCCCAGCACGACCGTCTCCCCGTCCTGCATCACCACGCTGGTCGTCAACTGGCTGGAGGTGAACTCCGGCACGGTCACGCCGCCCCCCAAGTCCCGGAACTGGCTGAAGGAGCTGACCTCGGGTGCCAGCACCAGCGTGATCGTCTTCAGGTCGCTGCCAACGCTCGGGGTCACGTTGAGGAGAATGCCGACATCGCGCTTCTGGAAATCCTGCGGGACGTTGACGAACTCCGCCTCGCCGGCGTCGTCGAAATCGCCGTCGCCGTTGGCGTCAAACTGCACCAGGGAGAGCTCGTACCGCGTGGGATAGCGGAACTCATCCACCACCTTGATGGACGCCGCCTGGTGGTTCAGGGTGGTGACGCGGGGCGCGGAGAGCGTCTTGCTCTTCTGGTTTTCCTCCAACAGGTGCAGGACCGACTCAAACTGCATGCCGGTGAGCACGCCCTGCAGCGTGACATTCAAGCTCTCGCTCTCGCGGGCCAGCGCCGGAAATTTGATCCCGCCGCCCTTGGCGATGGTGTGCTCTGGTGATAACCCCTGGGTGCCGTCGGTATTCGTTTTGACCTTGCTCAAGGCGTAGTCGCCGTTGAGGACGGATTCGAACCCGACCTGCTGCAAGTCCGTCAGCGTCAGCTCGATAAACCGCGACTCGATAAGCACCTGGACCGGCGTCGTGTCAATGCGGCTGAGCAGCGTCTCAACTTTATGCAGGTTCTCCGCGGTGTTCGTAATAATGAGCGACCCGCTGCGCTCGTCCACGACGAGCTTGCTGGACGCCGGCTGCGTGATCGTTTGCTCGATCAGGCTCTTGATGGACTCCATCTTCAGCGTGGCATTGGGTTCCACCGCCGCCGTCTCCAGCGCGAAGGGGCCCAGCCCGTTCCGCAGGAAGAAGACGCGCGTCTCCAGCGGCTCATTCGCCAGCTCTTCCTCCGTGGAGATCAGGATGACATTGTCCTCCTGGCGGTACGCCAACCCCTCGCTCTTCGACAGATATTTCAGGGCAAGATCGAACGGCAGCTTGTCGGCCTTCAACGACACCAGCGTGCCTTTCAAGTCCAGCCGCGGCGACGGGATGAGGCTGACGTTGGCGGCGTCGCCCAAGAACTCCAGCACGTCGCCCAAGGGCACGTCGTGGAACTCGCAACTAATCGGCTGGGTGAACCGCCCGGAGAGCTCGGCGGACGGGCCGGAGACCTGCGCGGCCGGCACGACGCCGGCTGAGGATTTGGCCGGCGGCGTCAACAGTTCCCGCTCCAACACATCGTTCATCATGTTGGCTTCGTCCACCGCGATCGAGCGACTCAACCGCTGGCCATCGTCCTTCAGCGTCGCCAGCTTCGCTTCATGCACCAGCTGCTGCGCCGGCCGGTCCTCCGGATCGTCATGGAGAATCCGGTAGGCCAGCTCCATGGCCATGTCATAGCGCTGCTCCTTCATCGCCGCCTTGGCATACTGCATCAGCGTGTCCCGTTGGATGCGCTTCTCCGTCAGCATCCGCTCCAAATCGGACACGGCCGGCGCGGCCTTGCGCTGAGGCGGAAGCGCGGCATACGCGCGCCCGCGCTGTTCCAAGCGTTTGGCTTCCGCTTGCGTCATGAGCTGCTGCGCGGCTTTCACCAAGGGGTGCGCGGGATCCAGCAAGGCCATCTGCTGCAGCTGGTCAATGGCATCCTGATAGGCGCCCTGCCGGTAGAGCGTGAGGGCTTGGCTGTAGAGGAACTTGAGCTGGCGCTCGCGGGCCAGCGCGAGTTGGCGCTGCGCCTCCCGCTCGCTGATTTCCAATTGGTGCGCTTTTTCCCGCGCCACCTGCACGGCAATGCGCGTCGCATCCTCGCGCATCTGTGCTTGCTGCCGCGCGGTCCGCGTCTGAACGCGCTGCGCCTGCTTTTCGGCGATCAGCTGATTGGTAATCGCCTCCAGCGTGTCCGGCTCGGACTGCCCGGATGAGGACGCGCGCTCATCGTTGTGATTGCCGCGCAGCAATTGGAAGGCTTCGGGTTCGGAGGACTTGCGGAGCAACTGAAAGGACTCAGACCACACGCACGGATTGATGGCAGCCATGCTCAGGCCTGCCGTCAGCGTAATAATGAGACGAACACGCCACCGCTTCACAATGGTGAATCTCCCCGCTCGCTCCAGCCATGCGGCGCACCTAGGGCGTACCTTGAGGCTTGGTAGTCAACGATACCACCACCTCGTGCTGGGTTGAGGTTTCCGATAATACCACCTGCGTTTCGGAAATGTCAAGCACCCTGAACCCCGCAACTTCTTGTCCGACTTGAAGAAAATAGGTTTTTTTGGTGCCGGTTTCTTCGAGGATCGCGCGCTGGGCGGCCCCCATCACGATGCGGCCTTTATACACGAATACCGGCCGGGGCGGCGGAGCGGGCGCTCGCGGAGCCGTGTCGTCCTGCGCATCCGGCGCCGGCGCATGCCAGCGCTCCGGCGTAAACGGATTGGCCTTGACGACGCCGTCCCAGGCCGAGGCCGGCACGTCCTCAGACGGAGGCGGCGGAACCGGCAATGGAAATTGCTTGAGCGCCAATTGCAGCGACTCGCCGGCGTTGGTCGAACGGGGCGCGGCCTGCCGGGGCACCTGCGTTTCCCATCGCCAACTCGCCAGGGCCACCCCCGCCAGCACCACCGCACACCCGAGCACGCCCCAGGGGGACCGGCTCATCCCGCGCCCTGTCGCGTGCCGCGACGCGGCAACTGCGGCCGCAGGCCGCAGATCACCTGCGGTGAAGCGTCAGGGCGTGGGATCATTTCTCCCCCGCGGCCTCCGCCGCCGGCTTGCGCCGCGAACCGGCGGGGACGGTGGCCGGCTCTTCGGTGGAGGGTCCAAGTTCCGGAGCCGTGACCTGGTATCGGGCGACCACCAATTCGACATCAAGCCCGACCGGCTCCGACGCGGGGCCGGCGGGCGCGTCCGATGAGGGCGGGGTCGGCGGCGTCACGATCCGGACCCCGGCCAAGTCCATCGCGGGGGTGGCCCGGTCCAACACGCCCAGCAGGCGGCTGACGGCTTGAAGCGAGCACGTCAAGCGGATCCGCACCGGCAACGCGACGAGGAACGACTCCGCGCCCTCGACGGCCGGCACGGGTTGAGGATCGTCCACCTTGAATGAGCGAACCTGCGAGATGCCGTTCACAGCCGCCAGGAGCTTGGCCGTATCTTCGATAATGCCCAGTTGGGTCAGGAAGCGCGGCACCGCATCGACCGGCGGCAGCTCCTTCGGCAATCCCAGCACGGTCGGCAGCTCCAGGCCCTGCGCGGTCGCGAGATGGTCCAACGTCTGCTGAATATCATGGACGCGCTCTTGAAAATAGAGCTGCGAATTGGCCTGGCTTTCGCCGGTGGGCAGCGAAGGCGCGAGTGCGGCCAACTGCTCGCGATATTGGCTCTCAAGCTGGGTTTCGCGATTCGTGAGATAGTCCACGACTTCCGGATCCGGCGGCACCCCTTTCAATTGCAGCTGTTTCATGGCCGAGCGCTTGTGGGTGATCATGTCGTCAATGGCATGCAAGCGCAGCTGCCACGCCACCACGCCCGCGACCGCGCCCGCGACCGCCGCGGTGACCATGGCCCATGACCAGGAGGCGGGCTGCCGCGCGGCGGAGGCCATTACTTCGACTCCGGCTGGCTGGTGGAACGGCTGCCGCGAGGAGGAGGCCGCACCCCGGGCCGGGGTTTCGCTGCCGCGCCGGACGGCGCGCGAGGCGCGGCGCGGCCGGCGCCGGGGAGCGTGTTTTTGCTCTCCACCCCTGGAACAGATTGGGCCTGGATCGTGAAGTCAATGAGATCTTTGTCCGTCTCAGCATCGGTGCTCACCGTCGTCGCCAGCGGTTTGACCACCGCCCAGACCCCTGAGCTTTTGAGCTGCTCGATCAGCCGCGTGACACTCTGGAAGGAGCGCGCATGCCCTTCGAACACGCCTTCCAGCGCGCCGGATTTCGTCAACTCCAGCTTCGTCAGCCAGGCATCGTCCGGCAACGCCGCCACGACCTGGCGCACCGCATCCGACACCGCGCGCCGGCGGCGCGCAAGCCCCTGGAGCTGCTGCAGCCTCGCTTCCAAACGCTGATGGCGCTGCAGGGCGGCCCGCACCTCTTGGCGGGATTGCTGATACACCCGCTCCTGCTTCGTGAGTTGGCCCAGCCGATCCTCGCGCGCGCGAACGATCGTCATCATCCCGCGGGCGGTCAACCCGGCCGCCAGCATGGCGCTCACGACGGCGCCCCCCCAGGCGACGCGGGTGAGCTGCCGGTCCCGCTGTTCCTGCTGGAACCGGGCCAGCAGATTGGCCGGCAGCCTCGCCATGCCGGTCCCCTGCAGCGCCAGGCCCACGGCCGTGGTCACATCCGCCTGCTCGGTCAGATTCGCGGCCCGGATGCCCGCGCGCGCCAGATCCAGCACGTCGACCGTATAGCCGGCGCACAGGCCCCGCAGGCGCATCGCAAGCGGCGCGGGAGGGACGGGCGCGCTCACGATCCACACCGTCTTGGCCGCGGACACCTCCGGCGAGGCCCCGACGGATCCTGGCGCGGACGCGCCGAGCACCGTCTGCAGCCCCTCCCAGGAGGCCTGTAAGGCTTCCGTCAACGCGGGTTCTCCGCCGGTCGGAACCAGCGCGGGAAACACCTGCACACTCGAGGGCGCGATGACGATCCACTCAAGGGACCCCTGGTCCACCATCAATAAGATGCCGCGCGGCAATTCGCGCGCGCGATGCTCCTGCAGCCACACATTGGCGGCGGCCAGCGCGGCCACCTGGACCGAATGCACCGCGATCCCGGCCCGCTGGCACAGGCGCAGCCGCTCGGCCAGCACGTCCTGCTTCATCGCCGCGACCACGGCCGGCATCATATTGGCGGCGCGGGGCGCGGCGGTCCCATTGAGCCAGCGGGAGGACCAAGACGCGTGCGCCACGTCGTAGGGCAGATGCTGCTGCAGCTCAAACGCGACGCCGAGGGAAGCGCGGGAACGGCTGACGATCAGGGGCGTGACCGTGGTGACAATGGCGGCGGCGCTGGGAACACCCAGCACCACGGGCGCGCGGATCGGCAGGCTGCGACGCACGTGCTTGAGGGCGCTGATCAGCTCCTCAGGAGTGCCGGACCACGCCGCGCGAGCGATGCCGAGGACCTGCACGACGTTGCCCTGCCGCGCCACGCGCACGGCGCGCACACTAGAGGAGCCGATCTCGAGGCCAACGCTCACCGCGAAGTCCTCTGGGGCGGGATGTCAGACAAGAACGCCATGACTCAGGTTGTATCGCGTTTCACAGCGTCCGTCAACCCTGCACAGGAGAAGTGTCAGACACTTTTGGGGAAAGTGTCTGACACTTCCGGTGGTTACTCGATCCGCCAGAGCTTGATCGGCGGGCCTTGCGGCACCAGGATCATCGGCGGCTCCACGCCCACAATCCATGTCCGCTCGGCCGGCGTCGGATCTTCCTCGTCCGCTTGAATGCCGGCGATGCCGTTGGTTTCCTTGGCCGCTTTCACCTTGAAGTAATGATTGCCCGGGCCCAGCTCCGCGCTCGCCACGGTGCTGTCCGCGCTCCAATCCGACCAGGGATCGTGATCGAACGCGTAGGAGAAGACGCAGCCGCCGCCGGGGCAGCTAAAGGTAAACTGCGCCGTCGTCGTCGGCGTGATCCCCGCCGGCCCGCTGACGATCAGCGTCTCGGGCGCCGACAGCTCCAGCACGATTTGGTCTTCCACCGGCTCCGACACGTTGCCGGCGACGTCCACGAACTTCACGTAGACGGTCTGCTCGCCCCGCACCGCGTTCACGCGCCACAACTCCCGCACGGCCGCATACGGTTCCTGGACGTAGCCCGTCGCCGCGTCGTTGCTGATGAGGACATGCGAGACCCCGGAGATGGCATCCGACGCGGACAGGCCGAGCGTCACATAGACGCTGGTTGTGGTCTGCGCGCCTCCATTGATGAGGACCGAGCCGCTCGGCGGGGTCACATCGGCGCGGACGCTCCAGACCACCGGCGTTTGGGCGTTGCCGGCGCGGTCGGTCGCATCCACCTGCAGGCGGTTGGACCCCTCGCTGAGCATCGTGCGCCCGGACACGGTGAGCTGGCCGGTCACTTCGTCCCAGGTTACCGGAACGTTCGCGCCATTGACGGAGAGCCTCACGTCGCCGGCGGCGATCCCGCTCAGCGCATCCGAGATGGCGGCCGTCACGGTGGGGGCCAGCGTATTCAGCAGCACGCCGGACGCCGGCGCGTAGGCGCCGATCACGGGCGGGGTCGTGTCCACCCACAGCCCAAACGAGATCGGCGGCCCGGCCCGGCCGGAGGTGTTGAGGGCCTTCACAAAAAATGTCCGCTGGCCGTCCGCCAATTCCCGCTGGGGATCCTGGGCGACGTCCCACGAGGTGCCGGCCGTATCCACGACGTCATCCGGCGGCTCATCCATGGCATGGCTATATCCGGCCAGATGGGTGTCGAGCGCCGGAGGCTGCCAGATGAAAATGGGATCGGCGTCACGCTGCCAGATCTCGGGCGGGATCTGGGAGCCCAGCGGATCGGTCTTCGCATACAGCACCGTCATCACCAGCTGATCCACAGGGGATTGGCGGCGCCCCGGAAAGGCGGAGGCGATGAATCCCGCTTGGGTGGTGAGCTTTGTCGAGGAGGCCTTGGCTCCCGCGAACACTTCCCCCACGCCGCCGCGGGTCCCGAACTTCGGGCTGGTAATTTTTCCCCCGCCACCTTCGCTGATGGAGCTGACGGCCATCTGGTATTTCTCGCTCTTCGTCACCGCCCCTTCCGTGATCCGGGCCAGCAACACCAGGCAGGCGGCGACCCCCGCCGCCGACCACAGGACGGTCCGCATCCCGCCATGCGCCTGATTGTCGCTCCGCCTCGTGTTCCCCATCCACCATCCTTCACACTACCGCTGCACGACGGCCTGGATGCGCTGGATGCCGGCCGGCTGTTCCACCTGCAACGACTCGCCCAAGCTCATCACCCGGAAGACATTCGACCGGACGGTGATCAGATGCGCCATCTGCCGGAACCGGTCGAGCCGATCCGCTTCAGTCTCGCCCAAGATGGAGCCCATCAGGAGATCGCCGATGCCGCGCCCTTTTCCGTCTTGGTTGCCATACGGGCGGCCGGCAACCAGGCGGTCCGCCACGGTCTCGGTCACGCCCGGCAGCGCCAGCAAGACGTCCCGGGACGCCGTATTGACGTTGATCATGCCCACCAGGATGGGCCGCGGGTCCAGCCACAAGTGATCCACGTGGCACACGCCGCTGGTGGAATCGCACCGGGCCTGGAGGGTCAGCGTCCGAGACGGCGCGCCGCCCACGCCCACCGCGATCTGTCCCACGACAATCCGGCCCTGCTCATCCGTCCACCGGCTGGGAATCCAGTCCGTATAGGCGCGATCCGCGCCTTGCCACCGGACGGCCAGCTGCTCCCCGCTCCAACCGATCAGGCTCAGGCGATAGTAGCCGTCCGGCACGTCCGTCCATTGCCACGTCGCCACGGCGCCCTTCATCGTCGTCTCGTAGCCGTCGAGCGTTTCGTGCCAGCTCTCGCTGCCCTCCTGCACATGGCCCTCCGGCTCCAACCGAATCCCCTCAACGGTGAAGCGGTCCGCCACCTTGGCCAAATCCTGGCTGGTCACGGTCTGCCAGGCCGTTCCCGTCGACAATCCGGCCAGCTCTCCCACGGAGGTGAGGGGGCGATTCAGCACCGTCACGTCCCGCATCGGGTCGTGCGTCACCAACTGCAGGTCCCGCAGCTCATGCAATCCCTCGTTGTCATTTGGCGCGCCAGGCGTGTACAACTGCAATGCCGGATACCAGCCCTCATCCACGCCGTCGGCGTCCTCATCGCGGATCTCGCTGGGATCCCCCTTTTCCACGCTTTGAAACCCGCTGGAGGTCGGCAGGGGGCGCGGGAGCTCCACCTCATCCACGACCCACTCCCCTGCGCGCAGCACCAGCGTGGCGTTCCCCGGCACGTCCACCGTCAACCAGTCCATGTCCGGCGTGAGGTCCCCGCCAGGGAACTCCAACTGCACGATCGGGATCGTCTCCGGCACCTGCCATGCCGCCCGGACGCTGATATGGTTTCCCGCCAGCTCCCCCTGAGCGTCTGCCGCATCCACCGCGGCGACCACCAGCCCGTGCGGGGGCACCGCGGTTCCCGTGGGGAACCGGCCCTGACGGCCCTGCGTCGCGTCCCCTTCAATCACCCAGCCGCTGAGATCAATCTCCTCCTCGCTCAGATTGATCAGCTCCACGTACTCGGCGTCCGGCTCCAGGGACAACATCACCTTCTGGAAAAAGTATGTCCCATCCGCTGCGGTCTTGCCAATAGCCAGGGTGATTTTGTGGTCGTCGCCCACGGTCAGCGTGGCCGGATGCCGCGCCCCATGCGTCAGCAGGGTGGTCGTCGTGCCCACGCGCACGTCTCCCACCGTCTGGCCGGCCTCGGTCCCGAAGACCCGGACGTAATAGCTGCCCGGGGGCACGGTCGGATCGGTCCAGGTCCACCGCGCCTGCCCGGCGCCGCTGTTGAAGCAGTTGGCGGACCCCACCGGGCAGGCCCACGCCGACGCTTGCCCGTCAAACACCGCGCTGGTCACCGGCAATTCCTTGGTGGGCGCAACCATGACTTCATTGAACCGGATCGCCTCCACCCCCCGTATGGGCACCCGCGCAAACCCTGACGTCCCTTCCGGGACGACGAGCTCAATCCCTTGAAACGCGCAGCGCGTGCCCTCAGCCGCCTGGCCGGTCACCTGGATGGTGATCGTGCCCCCCAGCTGCATTGCCCCGAACGACTCGCCGGAAACCATGGCGGTCTTGCGCTCTCCTTGGATCTCCACGTCCCCGATCAGCACACCCGGCAACCCGTGCACCAACACGCGGAAGGTGCCGGCCGGCACCGCCAGTTGCCACGTCAGCGTTTCTCCCTTCACGGTGGTCTCGTAGTGCGGCACCGGCTCCGCCTGCCACGCCCAGGCCCCGAGCGGGCCCTGGTTGGGCACCGCGTAGCGCACCGTCATCTTGCTGACGCGCGAGATCGCCAGATCCGAATCGGCATAATCGGCCATGTTGGCGGCCACCTGCCAGGGGTTGTCCACCCCGGTATCCAACAAGACGGCCAGCAGCTCATCCGCAATGGCCGTGTTGAGATTAAACCGAGGCGCGCCCTGCATGGTGGTGTTGGCGTCCCAGCTGTAGGTGGTGGCGACGTCCGAGAGCTTCCGCATCCCCGCCGCATCCAGCCCGCCCAGGCCTAAGAGCTCCTCAACGGTCTCAAACCGGCGATCGTCTCCGCGCAGCGCCATGGCTTGATATTCGTCCGGCTCGTCGACGCTCCCATCCCGGTCGTCATCAATGAGGGCGATGCCCGGCTTGCCGTCGGGTCCGTAGCGCGCCTGCTCGATGGCCACCGCCACGGTTCCCGCATTCGCCACCCCGGCCCGGCTGAGGGCCGTCGTCAGGTTGGCGGCGTCCACGCCGGCCTGGTGGGGATCCGCCAGGGCCGTATTGATGTGCACCTTGCCCGCCTCATCCTGGATGCGGACGGCATACCGTCCGATCGGCGCGTCTTGCGCATCGGTCAGCGGGCTCCATTTCGACTCCATCTGGCCGTCTCCGTCCACATCGGCCTCGGTCCCGGCCAGACCCGTCACCCACGCCTCCTGCAGGTCATCCAAGGAGGACGCGGCCCGATCCTCGGCCAGCAGGGCGCGGCCGTGGCTGATGCCGGCTTCCGCGACATACCGGGCCCGCACGGTTGCGGAAAACTGCCGATAGGCATGGGTTTCAAGATACATGGAGAAGACGAAGGAGACGCCGAGGATGGCGACGACGGTCAGCACGCTGACCACGATGAGGAGCGCGATGCCACGATTGCCGCGCGGCGAGATCACCCCCCCACTGGGCGGAGGGATCATGAGGAGCTCGTCGGGACCGCGATAATGATGTCGAACGATTCCGGATGCTCGCGGCCGATCGTCACCGTCACCTGCAACGCTTTAGGCAGCTCTTCGGCCTGAGGCCCGCCGGGACGGCTGTCCCATTGGTCGAACCACTCCATGCCGTTGAAATATCTCACGTCGAATCCTTGGATGTCGTTGCCGCAGAGCTCGTCCCGGCCCGTGGCGGCATAGTCCCCGTCCGCCGGTTCATCGTCGTGGCAGACCAGATCGCCGGCCGCATTCACCCAGTAGCCGCGCTCCACGAGCCCGCCGCGCCCAGGCAGCGTGGCCACAAAAAACAACTCGTCCTGCTGGCTGCCGGATTTCAACGGCGCGCCGGCCCCGGCGTTCAAGCCCAGAAACGGGTAGTGGGTGTTCACGGTGCAGGAGCTGATCTCGCGGGCGAACAGGTCAAAGAGGAGCCGGGCCTGCTGATAGCGCTCCGTGCGCAACTGCCCCGTCTGCCAGGCGCGGGTCACTCCCCGGAAGATCACCATGGACGAGGTCATCACGATCACCAAAATCGTGATCGCCACCAGCAGCTCCACCAAGGTAAACCCTAGAGCCCGTCCCTCAGACCGGGTGGTAGACATAGGTCACCAATGTCACGGCCTGGCGGCGCGTGTCCTGCACCCAGCTCACTGTCACCGTCAATCGCTTCAATGAGGTGGCATCCACCACCCCGGCGACCGCCGGCTGGTCCACCGTCACGGCCACGTCAAATCGCTCTTCATGGTCGGTGAAGGATCCCACCGCCAGGTCGTTCCACGGACTGAGCTTCAGCGACTCCATAGTCCGCTGCGCCACCAGGGTCGCCCGGCTGGCCAGCTCAGACCGCTGCGAGGCCCGCAACCCCACCGGGAACACGCGCGTGGCGCCGACGAGCCCAATGGAGAGGATCGCGATGGAGATGACGACTTCGATGAGGGAAAACCCTGTGCGAGGGCGACCGGCCGATCGGCATCGGCGGCACTTCTGCGGCGGCCACCATCGAGGTGGCCGCGGAATGCCGGAGGCGACGGGCCTCCGGCCTCGCCACCCCACCTGCAGGTGGGGCCCCCAGCTCGGTCGGGGGAACGGCATGCGTCCCTCGCCTACCCCAAAATCTTGGTCAAGGACAGCAGCGGCAGGAACATCGCCACGACGATAAACCCGACGATGCCTCCGACCCCGACAATCAGCAGCGGTTCCAGCAACTGCGTGAGCCCGCTGAGCTGGATTTCCACTTCCTCCTCGTAACTATCCGCCAACTGGACGAGCATGCGGTCCAGCTGCCCGGTCTCCTCCCCCAAGGCCACCATCCGGGAAACCAGCGGCGGAAACGCTCCCGAGAGCTCCATGGGCCGGGCCAGCGATTCCCCTCCCTTGAGGCTGCGCTGGATATCCCGCAGCGCGTCCGTCAGGACGGAGTTGGTCACCGTAGCTTCCACCGTTTCCAGCGCGCCGAGGATCGGCACCCCGCTGGAGAGCAACGTGCCGAAGGTCCGGGAGAAGCGGGCGATCAAAAGCCGCTGGAGCAACGAGCCGAACACCGGCAGCCTCAAGAGCAACCGGTCCATCGCCCGCCGGCCGGACGGGGTGCGCATCGCCGCCTGAAAGAGGAACACGAGCCCGACCAGGCCGGCCAGCACCGCCCACCACCATTGCCGGAGGGCCGAGCAGGCGACCACGAGGATGCGGGTCGGCAGCGGCAGCGCCGAGCCCAATTCGTTGAACATCCCCAGGAAGGTCGGTACGACGAACGCCATGAGAATAATCAAAATGCTGACCGCCGCCACCATCACGAATGCGGGATACATCAGGGCGCTGCGCACACGATCCTGGATCCGCCGCTGCTTTTCCATCAGATCGGCCAGGCGCTTGAGAATTTCGTCCAGGAAGCCGCCCACCTCGCCGGCCCGGATCATGTTGACGTAGAACTGGGGGAAAAACCGCGGATGGTGGGTCAGCGCCTCGGAGAGCTTCACGCCGGCCTCCACGCCGCTGGCCACTTGCGCGAAGGCATCTTGGAGCGCGCTGGGCTCCAATTGATCCCGGACCGTGCGCAGCGCGCGCAGCAGCGGCATGCCGGCCTTCACCAACGTGGCGAGTTGCCGCGTGGCGATGACCATCTGCCCGCGCCCGCTTCCGGAAAAGAGACGACCCCGTCGCGTTCGGCTCACCCGGCGTCTCTCTGGTTGGATTCCGCGTCCGGTATCGGACGCGCTCTACGCGTACCCCAAAACCCCTCCCGGGCGCGAGCGCCTGGGAGTCTAGGGCGTGCGCTCACGAGCGGTATCGCCTGGTTGCGGGAAGCTCAGCGAGCGGGAGGCTTGCACCTCGCATGCGGTCAGTTGCGGCCGAACGCGGGTGGCCACCGCCCGGCCGATCGTCTCTCCTGCTCGAAGCAGATCAAACGCCATGCCCCGCCGCACCCCGTGGGATTCCCCTTTGTCCAGGATCACAAAGCGATGCGGCTCGTTGACCTCCACCACCTGCGCGCGAATCGGGAATTGGGCCTGCCCCTTGCGAACCACGATCGGCGGCAGCTGGACGGCTTGGGACTCGCTCGACGGGTCGGGGAGGGTGATCGCACCGGAGCTGTCCGCGGCTGGAGCCAGTTCCGACGCAGCCGGAGCCGCCGCCTGCGCGAGCCCCTGAGGTTGTTGCAGCGCCACCAGCTTTTGGGACAGCAGCTGGTAGTCGTGGTCCGTCATGGCCAGGCGTTCCCGCAGCCGGGTCGCGGCCTGCTCGAACGTGTCTTTTTCCTGCTCAAGCTGGCGCATGCGCGCCGCGGCGTTGTCGCGGTCATCATGGAGTTGGGCGACCTGCTTTTCCAACCGGGCATTATCCGCATTCAGCAGTTCGGAATGGGTTTGAAGTTCGGCGAGGGTCGTTTGCAATTGCTGCAGCTCGCGCGTCGAGCTGGCGAGTTGGCCGCGCAACCCCTCGAGGCGCTGCTCAAGGTCCTCGCGCTCCTGCTCGACGCCGCCCAGCTGCTCTTGCAGCGTCTGGTGCTGCGCCTGGAGCTCTCGAAGAGCCCGCTCTTTCTGCTCAAGCTGCTGGCGCAACCCCGACACTTGCATCGTCGAGGTGAGCGCGAAGCCGCCGAGGACCGCCACAATCACCAGCCCGAACAGCAGGATGGGCAGGCGACCAACCGAAACCTGAGGAGACATCCTCCATCCGGGATTTGTCAATACCGGCGGGGGCGCAGCTTTATGATTGGATGAAAATTTCCCGTACGACCCACGACGCCGCGCCCAGCGCCACCGCGTTTTCCCCCAGCTTGGCCGGCAAGACGTCCACCAAGCTGGCAGGCTCTTCATAGGCGTATCGTTTGACCGCCCGCCACACGGGCTCGAGCAGCAAGGAGCCGGCCCGCTCAATCCCGCCACCGATCACGACGACTTCCGGGTTCAACAAATTCACGATGGACGCAATCCGGATGCCCAACTGCAGCGCGCTGTGCTCGATCAGCTCTTTCGCCAAGGGATCACTGCTGTGGGCGGCGCGGATCACTGTGTCCATCGTGACCTCCTGCCGGCCTTGCTCCTCCAGCAGGGCGGTCATCGCCGTGGGATTGCCCTGCTCGATCAGCTTCTTGGCCTGCGAGGTCAACCCCAAGTCCCACACGTTGGACAGCACGAACGCCGGGCTGTTCACCCAGGCCAAATAATCGTCCCCGGAGGTGACCTGCACGCCGACCCCGCCCGCGCTTCCGGAGGAGCCCCAGTAGACATGGCCGTGCAGGATCACGCTCGCGCCGATATCGGAATACAGATACACCATATTTTCCACCGGGCGATCCAGCCCGAGCCGGTATTCCCCATAGCCCGCCAACGCCGCCTCATTGCCGATGAGCACGGGCATGCGGAACTCGGCTTCCCAGCGATCGCGCTGGGCCACATAGCTGGTGCGCACCCCGCGCTGTGAAAGCTCCCGCACCGTCCCGGCGCGCTCATCCAAAATCCCCCGGACGCCGATGCCGACCCCTTGAATCTTTTGCGCCTCCACCGGGCTGGTGCGCAACAGCTCGCGGAGAAACGCGCCGGCTGCCTCCAGCATCTGGTCCATGCTCGTCGCGGCGCGCGGCTTGACCAACCGGTGCACCAGGCTCCCCCGCAGGTCCGTGATGACGCCGGTCATGGGCACACCGCCGTCCGCCGGCCCCACATCCACCCCGACGGCAAAACCGGCCTTGGCATTCAACTCCACCAAGACCGGCTTTCGTCCTCCCGTCGAAATATCAAACCCGCGCTCGACCACCCACCCCTGGGTGATGAATTCGGCGATGTAGTTGGACACGGTCACGATGTTGAACCCCGTGCCCTGCGACAGCTCGGTGCGCGTGAGCGGCCCCCGCTGCCGGATGAGCTCCAGCAAACTAAGGCTTTTCTGCTCCCGCTCCGTCAGGCGGTGATCGTCAAGTAACGCGCGTCGTCGAATCATTGCACAGCCGCCAGCGCCGTGACATCAGGCGCAAACGCCACGGCCACACCGTAGCGCTCTTCTCCCGAAGGATTTTCTCCGGCGCGCCGGCCCCGGGGGATTTGATCCACCCGGACGACCCATCCCGGCCCCAACACCCGCGCAAAGGGGAAGCCGGCCGCCTGCTCCGGAGGAATGACGATGGTGCAGTGCACCGGCTCTCCCACCGACCACGGCACCGGCTCGCTCACGTAACAATACATGCCGGCCAATGACACATCGCGTGCATGCGCCTGGACGGCGGACACCGAGCCGTCAGCTACAGGATCAGAACACGTACGCAGGGTGACCGGAACCGCCTCAATAGAGGCCCGACGGAACCGACGCCGTTCGAAGACGTTGCGCATCTTTAGGTATTCTAACAAGTCTGACTTCAGTTGCAAGCTTTTTCCCTAAGAAACCTAAGAAAAAAGAGTTGCTTGACCGACGTAACTGCTTGGCTTACACTATGATGGTTGCAATGGTCCTGCAGCCGATTGTTGGGTTCACATCCCCGTCCTTCCGGCGGCCGCTACGCCGCGTCCTTCAACTTCTCTGCTGCGCCCTCGTCCTGTGCGCTAGCACCCAACCGGCCTGGGCCGGCGCCTGGACCGTGCCGCACAACCATTGGTACATCGAGTATTTCTATCGGCTCTACCAGGCCAAAAAAGATTTCGACCAGGACGGCCACAGCACCCGCAAACCGAAAACCGCCTCCTTCCGCGATATCCGCAACGAGCTCAAGCTCGAATACGGGATCACCGATTGGCTCAACCTGCTCGTCAGCGTCCCGTACCAGTCTGCGCATTACCAGGATAACGGGATTGACCTCTTGAACAGCGGGGTCGGCGACATCTACGTGCGGACCAAACTGCGTTTTCTGAACATTGCGCGGGATGAGCGGTCCCTGGTAAGCAGCGCGCAATTCAGCTGGAAGATTCCCAGCGCGTACGACCCGCATGTCAGCCCCGGCCTGGGAGACGGGCAGGTGGATTTTGAATCCCGGCTGATGTTGAGCGCCTCGAAGGTCTTCGAGCCGTACGAGGTGCGGGTGCCGGTCCGATCCGCTCCGAACGCCAAACCGCAGATTGAAGCGCAAACCCGCTATGCCAAGGTGGCGTTCGTGAACCTGGAGGGCGGTTTTGCTGTGCGCAATGAAGACCCGGCCAACGAGTTCCCGTTGGTAGCCGAAGCGGGATTCACCCCCCTCAAGCGCGTCATGCTGGTGGGCAGTGTCGAATCCGTGGTGAGCGTCAACAGCACCAATGAAGAGATCGAAAACTTCGGCAAGTGGGGGCTGCGGGCGATTATCAATCTCTGGGGCGACGGCTTCGCGACGGTCTTCCGCACCGGCGATCCGACCGTGAATATGGAAGTGGGGTACAACGACGTGTTCGCCGGCCGGAACACCGGCGATGCGTTTGAAGTCTTCGGCAAGCTGTCCATGTCGTTCTAAACCGCTTTAACTTAACTCCCTTCCCGCTTGGCCTGCTCCAGTTGGCGGGTCATGCCTTTCGCAGCTTCCCGCAACGCGGCCTGCGGATCCGCATCATGCAGAATCACCTGCTGGATCGCCGCCTCCACTAGGCTGGTGGATTCATTCCAGCCCGGCACAATGGGCGGGCCTTTGGCATCCTGCGCCTGCTGGATCAGCACGGACTTCATTGCGGGGTCCATCGGCAAGACCTCCCACGTGGACATGTTGGGCGGCAGGTACGCGTCCTGCGTTTCGATGGCCGTCTCGTAGAGCTTCACCTGCACCGCGGGCTCAAAGAGGTAGCGCACGAACCGCCAGGCCTCCTGGCGGTGCGGCGAGTTGGCGAACACGCTGATGATGCGGCCTCCGAGGAAGGAGGTCCGTTTCCCCGCCGGGCCGTTGGGCAACGGGCCCACCGCCCACCGGCCGGCGATATCCTTGACGCCTGCGCTCAAGCTCACGATTTTCCAATTGCCGGAGAGCGCGATCGGAAATTCGCCGGTCCGCAATCCCTGCTCCACCGGAATGGACGTCTTCGGCACGCCAGAGCGGGTGTAGAGATCCCGGAAAAACTCCAGCGCCCGCACCGCCTGGGCGCTGTCCAGCGCCGACGCCGACTGATCTGTGGTATAAAAATCCCCGCCGGCTTGCCACAGGAACGGGGCGTACCCGATCCAGCTCAGATTGCCCCAGTCAATCAGCATGCGGCGGCCATCCTGATGGAGAGTCGTGAGGAGCGTGGTCAGCTCTTCCCACGTCTGCGGTGGTTGCGGAATCAGATCCGTGCGGTAATACAGGAGCTGGAGGGTCAAATCCAGCGGGATCCCGTACACCTGCCCGCCCTGCTGCACGGACTCCCACAAGCCAGGAAAGGTTTCGCGCTGAATGGCCGGGATGTCGCTCGGAAACTCCTCGTTCAAATTGATCAGCGCCCCGCGGCGGCCGAACTCGGCCCCCCACGTCAACCCCATCGTCCCGATATCCGGCTGGACGCCGCCCGCCACCGCGGTGAGGTACTTGCTGTGTGCCTCGCCCCAGGAAATGGCTTCGCACTGCACGCTGACACCGGTGCGTTGGGTGAACGGCTTGGCGAGCTCGTTGATGGTCTTGGCTTGCGCCTCGGATCCCACGAGCCACATGGTCAACTGCACCTGCGAACTGGTGGACCCTGAACAGCCCTGCACCAGCCAGAGGAAGGCGAAGAACCACAGGCGGTGTTTCATTGGGGGGCAGTCTATAACCGTTTGCCGGTCCTTGTCAACGCAAAGACCCCCGCCTTCACCGCAACGCGATGAAGGCGGGGACCCGCGAGGAAGGTTACTTCACGAGCCGCACGTTGTCCACGTAGACCGGCCCCTTGTAGGCGGGGTCCCGATCCGATTCGATGCGGATGCCGATCTTGCGGATATCCTTCCGGAACCCTTCATCCGGGAAAAACTTCCAGTCCAGGCTGCCCGGCTTCAGGTTGGCGGTGATCATCGTCCACTGGTCAGGCTTGAGCGGGATGGCCCGGTTCATCTCGGTCCACTGCCACTGCTCGCCCACCGTGAGGATGAAACGCGCCCTCAACCCTTCCGGCGCGTCGTACGGCAGGTAGACGTCGCCTGAGACCGCGCTGAACTGGCCCCAGTCCGTCACGTACATGACGCGTTCAATATAGGCGCCGGTCCACTTCCCGCCGCCCGGGAAATCCACCATCAACTGCGCAGCGCTTTTGCCGGTGGAGACAAAATCCGTCGCCGGCTTCATCTCTTTGCAGGCATAGTCCGCCGAGGTCTGGGCCCAGCTCGGGATCTCCCATTCTTCCAGGCCGGTTTCGAAGTCGGCCAGGATGATGTCAGCTGGAGCGGCCGCCGGCTGCGCCTCTTCCGCCCGGACCGAGGCTGCGCCGCCACTGAGCAGGATCGCCCCTGCGAGGATTCCATACCACGTGCCGTCACGTCTCATCCATTCCTCCCTCTACCCGCCTGCCAGGCCGGACGCACCGGCCCTGCGCATGGAGGGGTTGGCGGATCGTGGTTCGACTGCCGCCTGGCAGTTGCGTCGATACATCACTCCACAACCCGCACGTTATCAACGAACACCGACCCGTGATAGGCCGGCTCCTTGTCGGATTCGATGCGAATCCCGATTTTCCGCACGCTCTTCCGAAACTCTTCATCCGGGAAGAACTTCCAGTCCATGCTGCCGGGCTTGAGGTTCACGGAAAGCTCCGTCCACTCCCCCGGTTTGAGCGGGATCGCGCGGTTCATTTCCGTCCACGTCCACTCGTTCCCGACCGTCAAGATGATGCGGCCCAAGAGCCCCGGCGGGGCATCCGACGGCGCATAGATGCTCACCACCAACCGGCTGAACGGCGTCCAATCCGTCACCTCAACCTGCCGCTCGACATAGGCCCCGCTCCACTGTCCTCCGGGGAAATCCGCGCGGATCTCCAGAGACGATGTGCCCTCAACCACCTGGGTGGTGGAGACGGATACCTCGGTGACCCCATAGTCGGCGGATGTTTTCGCCCAATCCGGAATGACCCACCCCTCGGTGCCGCCTTCAAATCCGTAAATGACCAGCTCGGATGCGGCCACCGTCGCCACCGCCATCCCGCAACTCACGGCGATCCCTGCCAGGATTCGCTGCCATGCGCGCTTCATGAGCCGTCCGTTCCTCCTCCTGAGGATTCTTCCCATGGCACCGGCGCGGCCGTCCCCTCAAAGACATCAGAGGGAAACAGGTCCACCGGCGCATCCACGAAATAGAGGTGCCCGAACTGGCTGGGATCCGAATGCAGCTTGCCTGACCAGGTGATGTGCGTCCAGAGCTGGTCCGCGTCTTTATCCGCCGCCGAGAGATTAAACCCGATCATGCCGCCGATGGCCGGATGGCAGCCGTGCAGCACCGCCCACGGAACTCGTGCCTCCAGCACGTAGCCGGTCGGCGTCAAGGTTGAGGCCACCTCCAAGGCGCGAGTCACCGCCTGCGCTTGCGGGTTCCGCCAGGCCCACCCCACGGCCTGATTCCGTTGGGGGCCGGCGGGAGACAAGCCGATCTGGTACTCATCCTCCTGAAACAGGGTATGCGTCACCGCATCATGCCGGCAATCGAACCAGAGCTCCACCGCGTCGTCCTGCCAGATGTCTTCGCCCTCGTGCTCGGTCATCACGTCGTCATCCGTCACCACGGCCGCCACGTAGAGGTAGGTCGGGTCCCATAAGGCATAGACGACGGCGTTGAAATCCTCCGGACCGGACACCGCTCCGGCTTCCACTCTGGAGGTCAAGGTGTTCACGTACATCGGCGCGGCGCGCATCCATTCCAGCGCCTCGCCACCCTTGACCTTGAGCCGCGCCGACCAATCGCTGCGCTCCAAGCGACGAACCCATTCGGTAAGTGTACCATCTACCACGATGGGCGTGTAGGTCTGGACCGCCACCCCGGCTTCCTCCGAATGGGCCCAGACCCGTGCCGGCGCCGCCCAGAAGAGCAGCCCGAATGCCACGCCCACCCATGCCCGCCCCAGGGGATGGGCGTCAGCCATGCTCCCACCAATGCAGCCGCACCAGCTTGGCGGCCACATCGAACGCCAAATCCGGCAGCTTCAGCATCACCTGCCCGCGTTCCGCCGTCACCACATTCGTCCGCATGACGCGCCCGCGATAGGTGTCCCACCATTCCAAGCGATACCGGCCGTTGCTCTTCAGGCCGGAGAGAGTCACGGTGGCGTCGCTGACCACCCGCGGGGGATAGCTTGGCGACGGCCCGGCCGGCTGCTGCCGCGCGGCCCGCAGGCGCTGCTTGGCCAATGCACACCGGTAGGCCAAGTACTGATCAACGTTATGCGTGCGGTTTTTCACCCACAGATAGGCTTGGCTCGAAGTCCCGGTGGCGCATCCCAGCACGTCCGCATCCGAGGGGGTCAGCGTCATGCGGCTGAGCGGTTCTTCCAGCTGTTCGCCGCGCCAGAACCGGGCCAGCGGGCGGTAATGATGCTCCAAGTGGTTCGGATGAATGTAATTGTCCCACCACCAGGGCATCGCCGAGCTGATCGAGCCACCCACCAAGCTGGCCCACATGCCGTCATGCAGATGGATGCCGTTCGGGTCCACGTCCCGCACGAATTCCCCGATCCATCCAAACTCCCCCACCATGACCGGCTTGCGAAACTCGGCTTCCAGTTGCGGGAGCAGGGGGCCGGAAAATGTTTCTCCGAAATCCCGCTGGTCATAGACATGCAGCTGCACGGTGTCAATCGTCGGCAGCTTCCAGACCGCGTCCCCGCTCTCCCGCTGGAAGCTGACCGTGATGGGCCGGCGGTTCACGTCAATGACGCGCAACAACCGGCTCATTTCCCCGATCCAGGGCGTAAAATCCTCCGAGCGGATATCGCTGGCATCCGCCTCATTGAACAGTTCCCAGGTGGCCAGTTGCGGGCTGTAGCCCCACCGGCTGACCAGGTACTGCAAGAGCCGGCGGAAGAGCGCCTTGGCTCGGGGATCCGTCACAAACTCATTCGGCAGGCGGCACATGCCTCCCAGATCGTGATTGTAGGGGTTGTTCTGCCAATCCGGATCGTGCGTCCGGCTGAAGCTGCCGTGGCTCAGCAGGCAGAGCTGCCAGTAGAGGCCGGCCTTGTCGCTGCGCTCCAAGAGCTGATCCAGCTGCCAGGCGCGCAGTTGGTCATACCGGCCCACGCCCGTCTCTTTCGTCTCCAGGCGAAGCGACCACGGCGCCAGCCACACCCGAATGTAGTTGGCGCGCTGCCGGCTGAGCTCCTCAAACCACCGATCGTACGTCTCCAGAAGCTGCGAGCTCGGCGCCCAGGCCAGGTTTTCTCCGATGGGAATAAACGTTTCTCCCCGGTCGAACCGCATCAGGCCGGTGGCGCGATCCAACCGCACGAATCCGGGCCGGGTGGAGGGTGAGACTTCCACCGCCCCACTGGGCCCCTCCACCGCCGTCCCCTTGGCCAGCAGACGAAGCTGATAGGCCCAGCGGCCGGTGCGAGTGGGTGTAAAACGCACCTTCCAGACCGGTTCGCCGGCCGGCTGAATAGCCCGCGCGCCACGCGAAGTCGTCACCTGCTCAAATGGCTGGTAATAAAATCCCGACACCGTGACCGGACGGCCGCGGGTGGGCTGGAACGTCGCCTCCAGCGTCAGCTCGTCGGGGTCGTACGGGTTGATGATGTCTCCGGCCAGCTGCACGGTCAGCTCGCAGCGCTCATACAGCCCGATCACCGGCTGCTCCAACTGCACCGACACGATGCGCACCGGCTCCGCCGCCCACCCCTCATTGCCCCACAATAGGAGTGCGACGGCGATCAAGAACACGCGAGGCCACTGAAGGCGCACGGGAGAAGCCAGGGGTGACGCCGAAGGCGGGCGCCCGCCGCGCGCAGCCGCAGCGAGCCCGGCGGGCTGCCGCAGGCGGCAGGACCCGTGGCCAGCACCTGCAGACCATCCCGTCATTCGCGGATCGTCGTCAGCACGACGCCCTTCAGGAATTGGCGCTGGAACACCAGGAAAATGGCGATCACCGGCACCGTCACCACCACGGCGCCGGCCATCACCATCGCGAAGTTCGTGCCGAACTGTCCGTTGAGGACGGAGATGGTTAGCGGCACGGTCCGCATGGAGCTGGAATGGATCACGACCAGGGGCCAGACGAAATCGTTCCACTGCGCCAGGAAGGTAAAGATGGAGAGGGTGGCCAGGGCCGGCGTGATCAAGGGCAGGATCACGCGCCGATAGATACCGAATTCCGTGCAGCCGTCAATGCGCGCGGCCTCGATCAAGTCGTTGGGAATGCTCATGATGTACTGGCGGCAGAGGAAAATCCCGAACGGCAGCGCCAGCTTCGGGATGATCAGCGCCCAAAAGGTGTTGAGCCACCCCAGAGACCGGACGATCAGGTAGCCTGGAATCAGGTTCACCTGCCACGGGATCATCATGGAGGCCAGCAAGGTGAAGAACATCCCATCCCGCCCCGGGAAACGCAGCTTGCTGAAGGCATAGCCGGCCAACGAGCAGAAGACCACATTGCTGAGCGTGACCGCGGTGGCCACAAACAGGCTGTTGAACAGGCTGCGCCCCATCGGCAACAGGCGAAACAGGTCCACATACGGCTGCCAGGTGGGATGGCGCACAAAAAACTGGGGCGGATAGGTGTGGATTTCCTCCGGCGGCTTGATGGAGGTAATAAACATCCAGTAGTACGGCAGGATCATCACTGTGGCGCCAATGGCCAGCAGGATGACCAGGCAGATCCGCCAGCCGATTTCGGGTTTCATCTTGGGCATGCTTAGTCCCGCGATTTCAGCAAGCGCCGGTTCAGCAAGGTCAACCCCAGCACGCATCCGAAGATCAGATAGCCGATCGCCGAGGCATAGCCCATGTGGAACCTCTGGAACCCTTGATCATAGAGGTACGCCACCAAGGTCAGCCCGCTGTCGAGCACGCCCCCCACGCCTTCGCCGGTGCCCGACGTCATGATGTACACCTGGTCGAACACCTGAAAGGACGCGATGACGGACGTCACCACCACGAAGATCAGCGTCGGCCGCAGCATCGGCACGGTCACGTGCCAGAACCGGGTCCACCAGCCGGCCCCGTCCACCTTGGCCGCTTCATAGAGCGTCTGCGGGATGGTGGACAAGCCGGCGGAAAACAAGACCAGGTTGTAGCCCAGCCCCGCCCAGATGCTCATGATCATGATGGCCGGCAGGATCCAAGTGGGCGAGAGGAGCCAGTCAATGGGTTCCAGGCCCAGGCGGATCAGCCAGGAATTGATCAACCCGAACTTTTCCCCGGCAAACAGCCACTTCCACACCACGGAAATCGCCACCACCGAGGTCACGGTCGGGATGAAATAGAGCACTTTGAAGAACTGCTTGCCGCGCTGAAGCTCTTCCAGCGCCACCGCCAATAAGAGGGCCAGCGAGATCCCGATGGGGACCACTCCCAGAACGTAGAAGATGGTATTGCGGAAGGCTTTCCAAAACCGCGGATCCTGCAGGATAATCGTGAGGAAGTTGGCCAGGCCGACCCAGACAGGGGGATGCAGCACGTTGTACTGGGTAAAGCTAAGGAACAGCGAGGCAAAGATTGGCACCACAACAAATACCAGAAACAGCACGACGGCCGGCGCGATAAAGAGGTAGCCGATTGGGTGCCAGTTCAGTCGTTGCATGACGACTATTTTCTCGAATCGTCTGATTTCTGTCAATGTTTTTTAAAGACTATAGGATATTGACGGGAGGAAGGTTATGTCAGGTATACTTAACTCGTACGCACATTGCACCCTTGACAAGCTGGGTTCGTGAACTCCGTTGAGAAACGCAAACCCGCCGTAAGGCGGGGACCCCTGCGATCAGCAGGGCCACGGGTTGGGCGATCCGTGGGCAAAGTCTCAGTCCCGCAGATGCGGGAGGCTGGACTGCCACAGGGAGAAGGCCTCTCACGCAACGGAGAGGCTTTTTTGTGCCATGGCGCATCGAGCGGTGCTCGGTTGGGTGGCGGCAGGCGTGTGTGGATTGTGTTTCGGAGGTGGCATGGCAGCGTACGCCCAGAGCTCAAGCGAGACGGCGCAGATTCTGATCATCATCCCGGAACGGCATGATCAGCCGACCGTGAAATCCATCACCGACGAGGTGCTCCGTGCGGTGATTCAACGGCCGGATCTTTCTGCCAGGCAAGTGGACGCCGACATGGTGCAAGACGGAGACGCCTCGTTTATTCGCTACACCAGAGTTCAGTGGTGATCCCGATTAGAATTGCTTGATCGACACCGAAACCAAACGAACCCCAAACACCATCCCCTCCACGTGGTCCCCAGGGGACAACTGCATAATTCTCGGCTCATCCATCACCAGCTCATAGCCTTGCGGTAAATCCTCCCGGTGCACGTGGATGGTATAGACGCCCGGCAGCAGCGGTTCAAATCGGACCAGACCCTCCGCATTGGTGCGCCGGAACTGGTCACCGGGCAGCAGAACCACCGCCACCCCTTCTAACGGCTCCTCGGTGTCCTGGAACTGCCCATCCTGATTTTCGTCAATAAAGACCCGGGCGGAGACCGACGCGCCCTTGACCAGCGGAAATGAGACCGTCGTGCGCTGGCGCCCCTTCACCTGGACCGCCCGGCGAGGCTCCTTGACGAGCCACTCAGGATCAAGGCTGGCCAAATCCAGCGAGATTACCTGGCTTCCCGGCACCAGCCGCGTAAATGTGAAGTGCCCCTCCTGATCCGTCACCGATTCCCGCTGATCTTCCAAGCTTAAGCGGGCGTCCGTCACCCAGGCCTCATCGGCATCCCGGATGCCGTTAGCGTTGAGGTCCTCGAAAACCCAACCCTCGACCCCGCCGAACTTCGGCGCCGTCGCGAACCCAAACCCCTGGGACAGGTACCATAACAGCGACCAGTTCCGGGGCCATTTCCCCCGCTCCGTCCTGAGATTGTAGGAGCCGACGCTGTATTCCACCCGGAAGGCCGTGTCGCGCAGCGGGCGATGCTGGAACCCCGCCGACCACGACACCGTCTCCGTGGCCTTGGACTCTTCCACCCGGTCCCAGGTATAGCTGGAGTTCCAAAAAACGCTCAACGTCCGCAGCAGATAGTGATCAATGTTAAAGGTGGTGGTGACTCCCCACTCGTCATCACCGACTTCCCGGAAGCTTCGCGTGAACTGAGGGCTCAGGTACCAACTGGAGCCCCGGCCGTACGACTTGAAGATGGTGGGGCCGACCGTATGCGAGGACGAATCGGAGGTGGTCCTGGCTTCGTTGCGAAAATATTGATACGTGTTGAGCAAGCGGCTGTTGGAGAAGATAAACGGCATGAAATAATCCGCCCGCCAGAGATAGGAGCGGCTGCTGGAGCCTGGATCCCCTCGCGTCGCGGCGGGGTTTGCCAGAATGTCGTTAAAGGACACGTTCAGCGTCTGCCGGTCCGTCACCTGGTAGCTGGAGGAGAGCGAGAGGGCTTGGTTCCTCGTGGTGACCCGCTCCGGTCGATCCGCGACGTTATTGCGATAGAGCAGCAGGTTGCCTGACAGCCGCCAGTCCGGGCTCATCGGATGCGTGCCGGAAATCGTCCAGCCTTGGTAATCCTGATACAGCGCGGGATCACCCAGCGAGGCATACCGGTCTCCGATGGACTCGTAGAACGCGCCCCAGCGGGAGCCGCCCTGAGCCCAGTTCAGCCCGCTGCGCCAGTCCCAGTCGCCGTTCAGGTGATCCTCATCCGTCGCGTTATCGGGGCGGTAGTCCGAATGGGCCAAATGGGTGGACCAGGTCAGATTTGCCGGCAAGCTCCAGTCCGCCCCGGCGAACGACACCAGAGCATGCCGGGGAAAATCGGAGGTCCCGTACCGTTCCGGCAAGTCCGCCTCATTGTAGAGGTACATCAGCGAGCCTTTCAGGTGCAGCCAGGACGCCGGCTGCAGTTCCTGCGTCACTTGCGACAGATAGCCGGTATATTTGGTGGACCCGGCCGTGCCGCTGACCGTTGTTTCGGTCTGGCCGCTGGCCAGCGTCAGGAGCGACTGCGTCCCCGTGCCAAAGGCCTTCCTGAGCTTCACACCCTCAATGCCCTGGGACTGCGCCCGCAACGGCGCCAAATCCACCTGCTGATCGAACAATCCGAGAAAGAGGTTCGGCTTTTCGAGGTTGAGATAGCTGTAGTCGTGATCAAAAATTCCGTTGACGTCTTTGCGCGCATCCTGCCCGTGCACATCAAATCCATACCATTTGCCCTCCACCGACGAGACAACGCTGCGCAGCGGCCCCAGCCCATGCCGTTTGATATAGGTCGTGGAGACGCCGCCGTGCAGGTCCACGTCTGGCCTGGCGTTTTCCGGGAGATACGAGGGAAGCGCGGGGATCTCCGTCGCCTGCCGGATCAGCTTCTGCTCCGCCGCCTCCGCCTGCAGATCTTCCGGAGGCTTGTCCATCATCGTCGTCTGGAACCCGAGGGGGGCCGGCGTCCGGATGGACACGGTTTGCCGCGCCGCATCCGTGTGGACCTGGACGCCGAATTCCTGGATCAGCTCCTCCGGGGTCACGACCGGACGATCCTGGCGGCGCCGCACCGTGATGGTGCGCGTCTGGCCTTCCCGGGAGATCAGCTCAAACCGGTCCGGGGCCAACTCGATCACCGTGAAGTAGAGGGCGGCGGCGACGCCGCGCAGCGGCAGCCAAAATTCCCCCTCCTCAAACACCACCGGCTCAGCCAGGGTCAGCGGCTCTCCATTGAACTCGACCTGCACCCCGCTGGTGACCGGCGCGGGAGACACGACGCGCTGGCGCTGTTCCCGCTCGGCCAGGTAGAGTGATTCCGCAATGGCGGCGTCGCGCCGGGACGGCGCGTTGGACGGGGAGGAAAAATTTTCGGCGGCCAGGGGTGGGCACGCCAAACACATCCCGGTTCCCACTAACAGCAGGCACTGTGTCGGGCGCGACCTGCGCGCGCGGAGGCACGTCATGAGAGCCGGAATGGGATCACGTGATGGCCGTTATGGCACGGTGGTTTGAAGTTCCCCCACCAATAACTGCTTCGTTCCGTAATCCAACTCGGCCCGCACCCGGTAGGTCCCGGATGTGAGGGGGGTCTCCAGCGTCGTAGGGAACGTTCGCAGCGTTTTCGGCAGCACCCCGAGCCGGTTGGGATTGAAGGTGATCTGGGCTACGCGTTGATTCGCCCCGTCAAAGATCTTGATCTTGCCCTTGGGCCGGATGAGGGCGTTGCCCTCGTTGAACACGTCCGCCTGGATCATCTTCGGAGGTAAAAACGAGAGGTTGGCCAGCTTTGCCGCCTGCGCTTCCGTGCCGGGCACGAGCACCTCCACCAGCGCCCCCACGCGGAAATTGACCCCGATGGAGCCCTGCTCATAGGCCGGGGCCGTTTCGAAAAAGACAATCGCGTAGTGGCCGCCGACCGCGTCGGCGGGAGCGAGGGCGCTGATCCGCACCTCCCCCATTTGTCCGGCAGGCACGTCCAATTCGGTCGGCGTGGCCTGGAGCCAGCTTGCACAGGACCATTCCGTGCTGCCCGGCGGCGGAAAATCGTGCGTGCCGTCCGGCAGGTAGAGCACGTCCCGGACGTACACGGCCAGGTGGGTGGCGTGATCAGACTTGCTGTTGTTGATGACCACGGTCTTGCCGCGCCGCTTTCCGGCGGGCACCGCCAGCTCCACCCGCGCCGGTTCGATGCTGAAGTCGAAGGCCGTGACCTCGGCTGGCCGCGCGCTGAGGACCGCGAGGACGGCCCCGATCCAGGCCGAAGCACGACGCACGCCAAGGAGTCGCGTCATAGCACCTCCGTCAAGGTGAAGCGGATGGTCGCCTGATACGGTCCGCTCACTTGAATCTCGGGAATTTTCAACCGGTACTTCAATTCAATCTGCACCGGTTGGCCAGCCGCTTCATCCGCGGTCCCCAGATAGACCGTCTCCGGCTGCGGGCTGAAGGGACGCCACTGGTGCAGGGAGGGTACCGTCCCCACCCCGCTGGTCCGCACGACTTGCCACTCCAGCGCGTCGAACGGCAGCGCGTCGCTTCCGGAGGTCATCGGCGTGAGCAGGCTGACTTTCAGATACCATGCCCGGCCATTGGTGGACGAACAGGTGAGCTGGTTATGATAGGCGCCCCCCTGCACCAGCTCCCGCTCTTCGCCGATCTCCATCACGCCGAACACCAGCGGACGGTTGTCCGTCGAGAAGGTCAGGCCGGCCCAGGCCGGGCCGGCTGCGGCCACGAAGGCCAACACCGCCACGAGGATGCGGGGAGATTGAGAGCGCGCCGCCATGTCACAAACTCTCCGTCATGGTGAAGACGATCTCTCCCACATACGAGCCGGCGGGAGCATCAAGCGGGCTAGTGAGGCGGTAGCGGAAGTGCAAGAAAACAGGATGGCCTTTCGTGTCGTCGCCCTGCGCGCTGTACAGGAGAACGGACTGGTCGGAAAACGGGTTGAAGATCCCTGGGCCGTGGGCGATTTGGCCGGATCCGGTGGCCTCCACGATGCTCCATTCCAATGCCGAGGCCGGCAACGCATAGCCCCCCTGGGCATGATGGAGCGAGAGGATTTGGGCGGTCAGCAGCCACGGGTGGCCGGAATTGGAGCGGCAGGCCACTTCGTTGAAGAATCGCCCCTCGCCCAACACGGTGGGCTGGCCGGGCCGCAATTCGGCAAACGCCAGGTGGGGATTGGTGAGGGAGAGGCTGAAGACCGGCGCGACTTCGACGGACGCGGACAACGTGGCGGATTCTTCATCCAACGCTTCCGCCGCCGGCATGGCAAGCTGCCCGATCAGCGCCACCGCGCACCCGTAGAAGAACCGCCGGCTCCTCCGGGCAAAGGGCTTCACCGCCATCTACTCTCCTCCCTGCTGGGGGAGTAGTATAGCACGATGGTTAATTCGAGGTCAGGGTAAAGGTAACGGTGCCGGTGTAGGAGCCGGAGCTAATGCCGGTGATATCGAGCTGGTAGCTGAAGGGCACCGTGCCGTTGAAGGACTGGCTCAGCGAACGGCTGAAGCCGCTGCCGGACAACGATTCCCACTGGGTCGAGGTCGTCCCGGACACCACGGAGGCGCCGGTGGTCGCCGGCCAGAATCCTCCGCACCACACCTTCAAGCGGTCTGCGATGGGCGAGGAGCCGACGGTGCCGGTGGCCGTCACGGTGAGGGTCAAGGACGAGCCGTTGGCCGCAAGCTGCGCGACGTGCCAGTTTTTTCCGGTTTCGCTTCGGTACGGCGCATACATAAACCCGGTGCTGCCATCGGTGACATCTTTGTCATCGTACTTGTCAAACACGAGCTGGCTGGCCGAACCACGCGAGACGGAATTCGCATCCCGGGCCAAGGCGACATCAGCGCGAGCTGGAACCGACGCGGAGACGGACGCGACACTTTGAGTGGTCGCCGCTTGCGCTCCCGACGCGACCACGACGGTACACACCGCAAGTGCCCCGCCCAGCTTCATGAGTTGCGTCTTGCTCATCCGATGCTTCCTCCTGCTGTGCTCCAGTTGTTCCACGCTACCGAATAGCTTTCCAAACTTCTTTCCCAACTTGAAGATGAATCTATTACGATTCGATTTTAAAAGTTGAATTATTCTAGCAATAAACGAATTGCTCGTCAAGCAATTTGTTATGTAAATAATGCAAAGTCGGGCTGCCGACATGCGTTCGGCAGCCCGACTATCCGCCAACGATCTCTGGTGGATTCGCGGCTTTGCGTCCCCACGTTCCCGTGGGTTTGCCTGTTCGTCTTGCAGACAGAACATGCCTGATCTGTTGCATCTCTGTCAAGAGGAGGTATAATCATTTGCCATGAGTTCTCATCACCACCTGCTGCAACTCACTCTTAAGAAAGTAGTTGCGTTATTCCAACCCGGGATGGACGAGTCGGCGCTGATGGCGTGGCTGCGCGCACAGGCGGATGGCAAGACGGCGGGTGCCCTGCTCGAGACCATTGCCAGCCACGAGGGGCCGTATCCACCGACGCTGGTCCGGGCCCTGCAATGCCTGGCCTGCACGGCGCGGCCGATCCAGACGGAATTCAACGGCACGCATTATGAATGGGCCGGCACAGCCCTGCAGCGGCTGTTCAAATCCAGCGAACCCATTTCAGAATTTTGGCCGTTCTTTTCCGGATCCCAGAAACCGGCTGTGATTGCCGGCACCGCGCTGGAGGGCCTAGGCTACTTGACGCTGGAGCATTTGGTCTCGACGATGCCTGAGGTCTTGGGCCCAGCCGGCGCCGACCCGGAACACCATCAGCAAAAATATTTCTTTGTCAAATTCCTGGACCCGTCGGACTTCCCGCCTTTTGCGTATGTCGGATTCAATCCGGACACCGTGGGGCGGTTGGGGATGGACTCGGCGCAATTCGCCGCGCACCTGTGCGACCAATTCGGCCAGGACCGCGCCTCGCTGGAGGCGCTGGCCGAGCTGGTCCGCCCCCGCGTCACGTCCCCGGAAGCCTTTGCCGAGCTCAAGCGGGCGTACAAACAGTGGGCCATCGCGCAGGCCCAAACTGACTGGGCCGGGGAGACCTCCATGCACCTGGACGGCTTCGTGGCCAGCCGCGCGGAGACCGCGCGCGCAGAAACGCTTTTGCGCCAGCAGCAAACCATCCGGCGGCATCTGGTCTCGCTGCTGCACCGGATCGATTACGCGGATGATCAGGCCATTTTGATTGAGACGCCGACCCTGCACGCGATCGCCGGCCTTTCCCTGCAGGTGCACCCTCGGATCAAGGGAAATTTCTATCCGAAAGACGAGCTGTGGATCTACAAGCGGCTGACGCTGCCGGACGGCGGTACCGGATGGATCCTGGTGGAGCCTCAGCGGACCTTCGATAAGACGGAAAGCGGGGGAGATTTTTTTACGCCCTTCGCGTGGCGCGAGGGGCGGCTGGGCTTCCGCAAGGCGATCACCCCGGCCTCCTTGAAGGAGTTTGTGAGCCTGATTGACCTGACCCCCCGGCCGCGCGACCATTACCTGCGCACCGCCGCTCCCGCACGCCTGCCGGGGGAAACCCGCGAGGGTCAGGCGGCGTGGTATCGGACCGTGGATGAGCCGGCGTGGCCATATTTCCGCGTGCAGGAGCTGCGCTTCGCCGGGCCTGGGCGCACGACGATTCCCTTGGAGCACCATACCTTTATCGAATTACACGCGACGGAAGGCCAGGTCAGAGTGGAATTGCAGCGAGGAGAGACGAGGGACACCTGCGTGGTGCGGCCGGGCCACCCGGCCCTGCTCCCAGCCAGCCTGCCATACGATATGATCAGCTATCGCGCCGACGGGCCGGCGCAGCTCCAGGTCTTCAGCCGTCCCAAAGTGTCAGACACTTTTCCCCGCACGAAAAGTGTCTGACACTTTGACTTTGATCGCCAGGACGGCGCCCAGCAGCCCCGCATCGGCTGATACGCCGGGCACCTGCAGGATCTGCACTCCGGTGAGGCCCTGCCCGGCCAGCCATTCCAGCGCGCGCCGCGTCAGATGCGCGCCGAGGATGGGATTGGAGCCCACCGATCCGCCCAGCACCACCCGCCGCACGCCGCGCACCACCGCGCAATCCGCCTCAGACCAGCGACGATCAGGCTCATCCAGGTGGCGGACCACTCCTCCCTCTGTTCTCTCGAGACGAATCTTGTGCACCTGGCCCGCATGCAGGAGCGCGACAATGCGCCCGAGCATCTCCCCGGCCTGATCCGCGATGCGGCGCGCCGCCGTCCGATGCTCAGGGAGCGCGTGGGGGTCCTCCAAGAGACGCCCCACCTGCTCCGCGTTCGCAGGATGGATCGGAACCGCCAACTGGCGGTTGGCAGCCGCGACCTGCCGGGCGATGGCCGGGCCGGTCAACACTTCTTCGGCGGTGGTCCTGCCCTCCCCATAGCCTACCAGTTGGAGATCAAAGAGTTGGCCATCGGTGATCGGCGTCACCGCGCCGTCCGGCGCCACGCGGGCCGCGCCGCCGCCCATGCCGGTGCCCGGCCCTACATAGACGACCGTCTGGCCCAGCAGCGCGGGCCGCGCGGCCGGATCGTCCAGCAGCCATTGCAGCCCGGAGCGCATTTGGGCGACGGCGTCGTTCTCGACCACCACGCGCCACCCCACCCGGCGCTCCAACTCTTTCGCAGGGCATATCTCATCGAACTGCCCCGGCCATTCGCCCAGATTCGGCACCGTGCCGCGGGCGGCGCGGCCGTCCGGCAGGAACCGGCCGGGATGGGCGACGCCGATGATCGAGCGATGGGCCCATCCCTCGCGCGCGAGGCGGGCTTGAAGCTGGCAGATCAGCTCCGCGATGGCGTCGTAGAAGGCGGCCGGAGCCGCCGCGGGCGTCGAAAGGCGCAGGCGATGTAGAATGGCAGAGGCATGCGGCGGCGCGTCGGAGATGCCGACAACGCCGGCCTGGATTTTCGTCCCGCCGACGTCCACGCCGATATAGGAATGACAAGAAGACGATGCGACTGCCATAGGAGAGGATCCGTTCATTCTGCCACGACGCTGCTCCAGCGTCCAGCCGGAGTCAGGAGGCGCCCAACGAGCCTAACAAGATGGCGTCCCGGCAAAAGGCCAAGGCCATCCCCAGGGCCGAGGCGCCTTCCGGCATCTGCACCACCTCCACGCGCACGATGCGAGCCCACCCGGACATCCTGGCAAACGGCACGTCCCGCCGCCATTCCCACGGCACCGTCAGGCAGAAGGACACCATCTGCCCGGGCGCAAAGTCGGCGCCGGCCGGTACGACCACATAAAACCCGTGCCGACTCACGTTCGTCGCGTGCCCCATGATCGGCTCGCCTAACGGGCTGGCTCCGCCGCCAACCCGCAGCGACACCGGCGCCTCTAGGGCAACGCGCAGCGTATACCGCTTCTCAAACCGCCGGCCGGCAGCCAGCGTCTGTGCACTCATGCTTCACCTCCTTTCCGGATCGTTGTCGCGCACGCATACGATTCCACATCCCGCCCCGACGGCGCACCATCATCAAGCGGCTCAGCCTGAGGCCTTCCCGTTCGATACCACCAGACCCCCCACCCCACGAACAGCGAGCCAACCAGCATCCATGCGCTTGGCAACAATGGGGAGAGTCCCACGAGCAGCAGGATCAGAGGAATGGCGCAGAGCGCCTGCATCCTTCCGCGGAACCACGACCTCGGCACCCTCCGCGCGAAGACATGCCACACATTCACCAGCAGGTGCGGGAGCAGCAGGATGCTCAAGAGCAAGACGGGGGGCGCCCACCCCCCGTCGGGTCGCAACAGGACGAGGGCGACTAAGCCCAAGGCGGTGAGACTGGTCACGAGCAGCGGGGCACGGGCCAGCAGCAGGCGCGGAACCACGGCAACGCGGCCATCGCGGCGAACCAACGCGTGAAGAAGATGCCGCAGCCCCACGAGACCGAGCAGCGCCGCCGCAAGCGGCAGGCTGAGGGTCAGCGGCAGGCCGGCCCACCACGCCAATCCAACGCTGCTGGAGGCCACGATCAATTCCGGCGCGCCTTCGAAGCTAAGCGGCGCCAACACCTGGCCGACGAGCCGGCCCAACCAGATCAGCCCGGTTTGCTCGACCACCCAACGCTCCACCCGGTCATACACCGGTTGCTGGGCCAGGGGCCAGCGGCCGCCGATCCCGCGCCACAGGTCGAGTGGTTCGCGGCCGTGAGCTTGGAGCGTGTCATGGATGATCTCCAACTCCATCGGCCCCAACATCTGCGCCGTCTCATTGAGCGTCACCAACTCTTGGAAGAGATGCAGCACCGCCTTCAACGATCTGTCGGGACCGTCCTTGGCGAGCGCAGCAAGACTCCGCCATGCCACAACAGGACGAAGACTCGGTGGTATCTGAGGCATCAAAGATTCCAGGACCAGCCCCAACACGCTCGGCCCAACCAGACCGTGAGAGCGCAGCCAGGTTCGAAGCGAGCGAATCGCGCCGATCCGGACAGCCCAGGGCCGTTCGGTATCCAACATGATGACGAACAAACAC
>JAHFGX010000010.1 GCA_023247215.1 Candidatus Omnitrophota bacterium | reverse complement strand
GGGTGGTGCTGCGCAGCTCTGCCACCACGTCCTTGAGCTCCTGCACCTGCCGGCGCAACTGCTCGACTTCACCTTCCGATGAGTTCGCCCACGACCACGAGGGGCTCATCGCGCTGGCCAATACCATCACACAGACGATGAACGGTCTCATGATGAGTGCAAGTGCAGTCGCATCCGAGTGTTCGTAGTGTACGGCCCTGGTCGAGGCGCTGTCAAGCGTCACCGCCCGGTGAGGGCTCGGAGGAACGCGGGATCGCGTTGCAGCGCCTCCGCCACGATCCGGTGGCCGGCCGGGGTAAAGTGCCCGTCCCAGTCGTAAAACAACGGCTCCTGCCGCGCGGCCGAGAACGCCGGTGCCACATTGATGAAGGGCAGGTCATGCGCCTTGGCGAAATCGGCTAAGAAGTCGAACGGAAACGGATCGTCGTAGGTCACGCCGGTCTCAAACCCGAAGGCCGTGCGCCCCTTAGCCCATTGATCCGGCCCGACCTGCACGCCATACGGGTAGGCCGCCAACACCAGCGGGATGCCCCGGGCCTGCAGCAGATCGTGGATCATCAGGAGATACCGGCCGGTGCGCTGCCAATGCCGCTCGATCTCCGGCAGGTACGCCCGGTCCCGGATCATGAGCAGCTGATCATAATGCAGGGGGTCCGTATGCTGGCGCTCGCGTCCTTTCAGGTTGGCGATCGCGCCTTTCGCGCTCCCGCCGCGCAGCGCGATGAGCAGGTAGCGCCGCCACCCCAAGATCTGGGCTTTCTGGATCGTCCGGATCAGCTTGTTATTGATGTATTTCGCCAGCGCGGAGTGCTCCCGCAGGTACCGCCCCCAGTCGAATCGGCCGTCGGTGTAGTTGGGATCGCACGCCGCCAGCTCGCCGTGCGGCCCGGACCGCACGTTGCGCTCGTAAAAGAAATCGTTTTGCAGGTCGCCGAAGTCAAACCACAACACGACGGCGTCCGGCTCCAAGGGCAGGTAGCGGTCCCGCAGCGCCAGGTAATGGAGCAGCGGCGAATAGCTCCCGACCCCGGCATTGATGATCTCCACGCGCGCGCCCCGCTGGTCGAGCGCGCGCTGCAGCCGGGCGCAAAACGTGTCGGCATCGTTGACGCCGACCCCGAATACAAACGAATCACCCAGCATCAGCACCCGGCGCACGCCGGGCGGCTTGGGCCCATATTCCCGGGGGCCTCGCAAGGCCAGGCTGTTCGTGGTCGCCACGGTGTCAAAATCTGGCGAGTGCTGCGCATAGCGCCACTGGGGGTCGAGCCGGTGATGGTAGACGGGGTCGTCATCGCTCCGCGGAGGGGTCAACTGATGCCACCGCGCCAGCCGGAACCCCACCTCCAAGACCACCAGGCTGACGCACATGGAGGCCACCACAAGGAAGACTCGTTGCACCAGGCGGGAAAACCGGGACATGGGATGTAGGGAATGTAACATCCGTCTTGCGCCGCGTCAAGCCGCCCCCCAACCCATCCCGGTGATGCCTCAGTTCGGCGGGTCCTGCCGCTGCGCGTCACCCACCGAACTGAGGCCTCCCGGTAAAATTGACACTCGCTTGCATGGCATGTTATTCTCGCGCAATGTCATTCGTGTCGGCGCTCATCCAGGCCGCCTACCCCCCGTGCTGTCTGCTGTGCAGCCAGCGCATGGCTGACGCCGACACCGCGCTGTGTCCGGCCTGCGAGCGGGGCATGCCGCGCCTGCAGCCTCCCTTCTGCCAGCGATGCGGTGTCAGCCAGCCGGGCGCATGGGATGCGGCCGCCTGGTGCCAGCGATGCCGACGCACCCCGCTCGCATTTGCCTCGGCCCGGGCGCCATTTGTCTATGCCGGGGCCGCCCGCGAGGCGATCCATGCCTTCAAATACCGCCGGCACCACCGGCTGGGACGATGGCTGGCGACCCGGATGGCCTCCGTCGCGCGCCAGCAGATGCCGATCTCGGAGGTGGACGCGGTGCTGCCGGTGCCGATGCATTGGCTGAAGCGGCGGTGGCGCGGCCAGCACTCCTGCGCCCTGCTGGCCCACGCCGTGGCGGCGAGCTTGGACCGGCCCTACCTTCCCCGCGCCCTCGCCCGCACGCGCTGGACGCCGGCCCAAACCGCCTTGAGCCCGGCGCAGCGCTTTCGCAACGCCTCCGGGGCCTTCGCCGCCTCCCGCCTGCGGGCCCGGCGCGTCCTCCTGGTGGATGACGTCGTCACGAGCGGGGCGACGGCGCATGCCTGCGCCGCAGCGCTCCGCCACGCCGGGGTGGAAACGGTGTGGGTCGTCGCGGCCGCCATCACTCCCCCGCCCCGGACGCGCGCGTGATGAAGATCCTCCGCGGGTACATCCTCAAAGAGCACGCCGCCCCGTTCGCGGTCACCGTCTGCGGGCTGACGGGCGTGCTGCTGATCGGCAACATCATCAAATTCGCCGAGCTGGTCATTGCCAAGGGCGTGAGCCTGTTCGAAATCCTGCGCTTGCTGATCTACATGATCCCGTACATGTTTTCCTTCACCATCCCCATGGCCACCCTCATCGCCATGGTCATGGCGTTTGGCCGCTTCAGCAACGACTACGAGCTGATCGCCCTGCGGGCGTCGGGGGTGGCGCCCGCGCGCCTGATCCTTCCCCTCGTGACCGCCGCGCTGATGCTGAGCGGCGGCGTGCTCCTGCTGAACGACCGGGTGGTTCCCCGCTCGCACCTGGCGTTCCGGCGGCAACTCAAAGCCATCGGCATCAAGCGTCCCGCCGCGTATGTGGAAGCCGGCACGTTCATCAAAGACTTCCCGCCCTACGTGATGTTCGTGTACGGGGTGGAAGACGACCGCCTCTCGGACGTGCGCATCTACGAACCCAAGCCGAACGGCCCCACCCGCACCATCATGGCCACGCACGGCACCGTGGAACCGTTCCCCGACGAACGGGGGGCGCAGATGAAGCTGTATGACGGCACGATTGACGAGTGGGATCCGGAGCATCCCGGCACGCTCTACAAGGTGTCCTTCGGGACCTACTCGATGAACCTGCTGCTGGATGCGGGATCCCGGCAGCGGCTCGGCAAAAAGCTGAAGGAAATGACGTTCCGGGAGCTGCGGGGGGAAGAGCGGCAGATGGCCGCCCAAGGCATCCCGGCTATGCCGATCGAGCTGGAGCTGCACCGGCGGATCGCCGCCTCCTTCGCGACGGTCGTGTTCGTCACCTTCGGACTGGCGCTGGGATTGGGGCTGCACCACCACGAACGGCTCACGACGTTCGTGTGGGTCTTGGGCCTGTTTATGGCGTATTACCTGACGACGATCGGCGCCAACGCCGTAGCCGTGAAGGGATGGCTCACTCCCTGGATGTCCATGTGGCTGCCGAACGTGCTGCTCGAGAGTCTCGGCGCCGGCCAGGTGTGGCGCGCCATTCGACGATGAGAATCCTGGATCGCTACGCCGCGAAGCAGCTCCTGCCCGTCTGGGTGTGGTGCATTCTGGTCTTCGTGTTCCTCAGCTGCCTTATTGACCTGTTCGAGCACCTGGATGAAATCCTGCGCTACCACATCCCCGCTGAAACGGTCCTGCAGTACTACCTGAATTTCGTCCCGATGGTGTTCGTGCGGGCCTCTCCGCTGGCGCTGCTGCTGAGCGTGGCGTTCATCGTGACCCGGCTGGTCCGCCACCAGGAGGTGCTCGCGATGAATGCCAGCGGGATGAGCCTGCTGCGCACCGTCGTGCCGTTTCTCTTCGTTGGATGGCTGGTGGGGCTGCTGGTCTTCTTCGTCAACGAACGGGTGGTGCCCGTCACCGCGGTCGTCTATGAGCAGCTTCGGCAGGAAGTCTTCCGCGGGCAATCCTCGCAGGACAAGCTGGAGAACGTCACCACCATTGACCGCGCCAACCGGCTCTATCACGCCCGCCTCTTCGATCCCAAGCTGCAGGAGCTCAAGGACCTGACGATCCTCGAGCATGACACGAACAACCACCCGAAGCGGACGATCTATGCCCAGCGGGCGATCTACACCGCGCACGGGTGGCTGCTGCTCTATGGAACCATCACGCGCCTGGGATTGCACGGCGTGTTGACGCACGACCCGGAGCCGTTCGTGGAGCGGCTGCTTGATCTGCCGGTCACGCCGGCCGCCTTCCGCCAGCCCAACGCCGATCCCGACACGCTGCGCTACGGCCAACTGCGCCAGTTGATCAGCCAGCTCCGGGATATCGGGATCACCAACCTGCGGCGCTACCAGGTGGAATTGGTGGGCAAGATCACCCTGCCGCTCATGAACATCATCGTGTGCCTCATCGCCTTTGTCGGCTCGACGCGGCGCGCCACCCGCGGCCACCTCAAGGGATTGGGCATCAGCCTCTTCTGGGGGATGGGCTACTACATCAGCGTAGCGGTCGCCCACGGCGTCGGCAAGGAAGGGCTCCTGCCGGTGTGGATCGCCGTGTGGCTGCCGCACGTGATCGCGGCAGGCTATTGCGTGCGCGAACTTCGCCACGCAGCATAAGAAGTGTCAGACACTTTTTCCAAAAAGTGTCTGACACTTCTTCTCTTGTTCTGAAGTTACGTCCCCACCTCCCAGCTCGATAAGTAATTCCGCTGCGCCGCGTTCAGCCGGTCAATGGCCACACCCAGCGCCTTCAGCTTCATCGCCGCGATCCGCTGATCCAGCTCCGCCGGCACCGGGTAGACCTTTCGCTCCAGCCGCGTGGCGTTCCGACGCAGGTATTCCGACGAGAGCGCCTGGTTGGAGAACGACAGGTCCATCACGGTGGAGGGATGCCCCTCGGCGCAGGCCAGGTTGACCAGCCGCCCCTCCGCGAGCACGTTGACCCGCCGCCCGCCCTTCAGCACGTACTGGTGGATGCTGTTGCGCACGATGCGATCCGATCGGCTCAACTGCTTCAGCGCGGCCAGATCGATCTCGACGTCGAAGTGGCCGGAGTTGGCCACGATCGCCCCGTCCTTCATCCGCAGGAAATGCTGCCGCTGGATCACACCCGAGCAGCCGGTGACGGTGACGAAGATGTCCCCGACGCGGGCCGCCTCGTTCAGGCTCATCACCTGGAAGCCGTCCATCACCGCCTCGAGCGCGCGGGTGGGGTTGATTTCGGTCACGATCACGTGCGCGCCCATGCCCCGGGCCCGCTGGGACAGCCCCTTGCCGCACCATCCGTAGCCGCACACCACGAAGACCGACCCGGCCAGGAGGGAGTTGGTCGCGCGCACGATGCCGTCAATGGTGGACTGCCCCGTGCCATAGCGGTTGTCGAACATGTGCTTCGTGTCCGCATCGTTCACGGAGATGACCGGGTAGCGCAGCTTGCCCTGGGCCTCCAGGCTGCGCAGCCGGATCACGCCGGTCGTCGTCTCCTCCGTTCCGCCGAGGATGTCCCGGCCGTAGCGCGCCGGCTCGCGGTGGATCGAGGACACCAAGTCCGCGCCGTCGTCCATCGTCAGGTGCGCGGAGATGGAGAGGACGGCGGTGATGTGCTCATAATAGGTCTTCCGGTTCTCGCCGCGCACCGCATAGACGGCGATCCCGTAGTCCTTCACCAGGCTCGCCGCGATGTCGTCCTGCGTGGAGAGGGGGTTGGAGGCGCACAGCGCCACCTGCGCCCCGCCCGCCTTGAGGGTCAGCATCAGGTGCGCCGTCTCGGTCGTCACGTGCAGGCAGGCCGCGATGCGCGTGCCTTGCAGCGGCTTGGCGCGGGCGGCCCGTTCGCGGATCGCCAGCAGGACGGGCATCCGGTCCTGCGCCCACTCAATCTTCGCCCGGCCCGACTTCGCGAGCGCCAGGTCTTTCACATGGAAACGACGATTCACGTTCATTCCTCCCTGAGGTTGCGGCTTAATGATGCCGAACAGCCCGCTTGATGTCGTTGACCCGGTCCATCTCTTCCCAGGTGAACCCGTCTTCCGCGCGCCCGAAGTGGCCGTAGGCGGCCGTCTTCAGGTAAATCGGCCGGCGCAGCTTGAGCGTCCGGATGATGCCCAGCGGGGTGAGGTCGAAGGTGTCCCGGATGACCTTGATGACCGCCTGCTCAGGCAGCTTCCCGGTTCCATGCGTGTCGACCATAATGGACACCGGCTCGGCCACGCCGATCGCATAGGCCAGCTGGATCTCGCAGCGGTCCGCAACCCCGGCCGCCACCAGGTTCTTGGCCACGTAGCGCGCCATGTAGGCGGCGGACCGGTCCACCTTCGTCGGGTCTTTGCCGGAAAACGCCCCGCCGCCGTGCCCCACGACGCCGCCGTAGGTATCCATGATGATTTTCCGGCCCGTCAGGCCCGTGTCACCCATCGGCCCGCCCACCTCGAACCGCCCGGTGGGATTGACGAAGATCTTGGTCCGCCGGTCCAGCCAGTGCTTGGGGACGACGGGCTCGATGACCAGGCGCTTCATGTCGGAGCGGATCCGTGAGAGCGGCACGCCGGCTTTGTGGTGCGCGCTGACCACCACCGCTTCCAGCCGGGCCACGTGCCCGTCGTGGTACTCCACGGTGACCTGCGTCTTGCCGTCCGGGCGCAGGTAGTCCACCAGGCGCTGCCGGCGCACCTCGGAGAGCCGGCGCGCCAGGCGGTGCGCCAGCACAATGGGCAGCGGCATGAACTCGGGCGTCTCGTTGGTGGCGTAGCCGAACATCATTCCCTGGTCCCCGGCCCCGCCCTTGTCCACGCCCATCGCGATGTCCGGCGACTGCGACTGGATGGCCGTGGTCACCCCGCAGGTCTTGTAGGCGAAGCCGTGCTCCGGCTCCACGTAGCCGATGTTGTGGATCGTCTCCCGCACGATCTGCGGGATCTCGATGTAGCAGGAGGTGGTGATCTCCCCGGCCACAAAGGCCAGGCCCGTCGTCACCAGCGCCTCGCACGCCACGCGGCCGTTGGGGTCCTTCTCATAAATGGCGTCCAGGACCGCGTCGGAAATCTGGTCCGCGATCTTGTCCGGGTGCCCCTCGGTGACGGATTCCGACGTAAACAAGTGCTTCCGTGACATCCTTGCCTCCTGTTAATGACCGTGACGAACCGGGGCCACGCGCGCCGGGCGACGCCGCCAGCGCTCACGGACGTTCCGGTACACCGCATAGGACCCCACGTCAAACCACTCTCCACCCGTTACGAACCCGTAGACGGTTTCGCGACGCACGAGCCACTCCACAAAGTATCCCGGCGCATCCCCTCGATGCCCTGCGCTCAAGAACTCAGCGATCCGGGGACGGGCGGCTGACGGCAGATAATAGACGCACATCGCCACCGTCGTGGACACCGGCCGGGCCGGCTTTTCGACAAACCGGGTCAGGCGGCCGGTCGCATCCAACTCCACCACGGCAAGCTTCCGCGCCTGCGCTTTGGATCTCAGCCGGTAGGCCGCCACGGTCACGGCCGGCCGGCGCGTCTGGGCGAACTCCGTGACTTCCTTCAGCGACCAGGTAAAGAGATTGTCCGTCCCGAGGACCAGCACGTCATCCGCCGCAGGCACCTGCTTCAAGGCCAGTGCTAAGTCCCGGATGGCCCCCAGGCGGCTCTCCGGGCTCGTGCTGCCGTCATTCATCAGCACCACGCGGCGAAGGCGGCGTCGCGTCCGCCAGGCGGCAAAGTCGTCATAGAAGAGCGCGTTGCTGATCAAGATCGTCTTGCGCAGCGGCGCGAGCGTCTTGAGCTGCGCCATGATCGTATCCAGCAGCACGCCCGTCCCGATCGGCAGCAGGGCCTTGGACACGGTCTTGGTCAACGGATAGAGCCGCGTGCCGTACCCGGCCGCCAGCAGGACCGCTGAAACGCGGGGCCGAGCCGCCGAGGTCATGGTTCGACTCCGCTCACCATGATCCTGAGCCAGGCCGCTATCCGGCGGCCACGTCGAAGGATCATTCCGCCAGTTCCGGCACCAACTGCCGCAAGTGCGCGGCCAGAAACTCTTCCACCTCTTTGCCGGTGTGCAGGGTGAGCGCCTGCTGCGCGATGGCCTGCGCGGCGCGGTGCTCGACCGTGCGGATGACTTTCTTGATGATGGGTAGCTGGCCCGGCGAGGTGGAAAACTCATCCAACCCCAACCCCAGCAGCAGCAGCGCCAGCGCCGGCTCTCCGGCCATCTCGCCGCACATGCCCACCCAGATCCCGGCCGCATGCCCGGCGTCAATGATCTGCTTGATCAGCCGGATGACCGCCGGATGGGTCGGCTCATACAGGTAGGCGATCTTTTCATTCACCCGGTCCACCGCGAGGGCGTACTGGATGAGATCGTTCGTCCCGATGGAGAAAAATTTCACCTGGTCGGCCAGCAGGTCGCAGGTCAGCGCGGCGGAGGGCACCTCGATCATCGCGCCGACCTCCATGTCCGTGGAGAATGGATGCCGTTCCCGCAACAACTCCACTTTCACCTCCTGCAGGATTTCCCGGGCACGCCGCAGCTCATCCACGCCGGAGATCATTGGGAACATCAGCTTCAAATTCCCAAACGCGCTGGCGCGGAGAATGGCGCGCAGCTGGATGCGGAAGATGTCCGGCCGCGCCAGGCTGAACCGGATGGCCCGCCAGCCCATGAAGGGGTTCATTTCCGAGGGCAGGTTCAGGTGCGAGAGAAATTTGTCGCCGCCCAGGTCCACCGTCCGGACGATGACCGAATGCGGCTTCATCCGCTCCGCCACCGACTTGTAGGCCTGAAACTGCACTTCCTCCGACGGCAGGTCGGCCCGATTGAGATAGAAGAATTCCGTCCGGTAGAGGCCGATTCCCTCGGCCCCGTGCGCGATCACCGACGGGATCTCATCCGGCAGCTCGATATTCGCGGACAGGATCACCCGGCGTCCGTCCAGCGTTTGGGCCGGCAGCGACTTCAACTGCAGAAGCTTGCGGTTGATCTCCTGCAGCCGGCGCTGCTCGACTTCGTACCGCTGGATGGTCGCCGCATCCGGGTCCACCACCACCTCGCCCCGCACCCCGTCCACGACCACGCGGTCGCCCTTCTTGATCCGTTTGGTCGCGGATTGCGTCCCAACCACCGCGGGGATCTCCAGGGACTTGGCCATGATGGCCGTATGGCCGGTCCGCCCGCCGATGTCCATCACCAGCGCGAGCACGTGCTGTTTGTGCATCAGCGCGGTTTCGGAGGGGGCCAAGTCGTGGGCCACGACGACGACCGGCTCCTGCATCTGCGAGAGCGGCGCCGGCTGCCGGCCCAGCAGGTTGCGCAGCACCCGCTTGCGGACGTCTTCGATGTCGGCGGTGCGGTCGCGGAGATACTCGTCCTCGGTCCGGGCGAAGGCGCGCAGGTGCCGCACCACCACGTCGTTGAAGATGGCTTCGACGTTGAGCCGCTGGCCCTTCAGGCCGGTCAGGATCTCTTCCCGGAGCGACTGGTCTTCCAGGACCAGCAGGTGGGCGTTGAAGATCTCGGCGTGCTCCTGCCCCATTTCATCCGCCAGCCGGTGCTGGATCGCGAGGATCTGGTGCCGGGTCTGGATGAGCGCCTCTTCGAACCGCAGGATCTCATGCGGGATCTGCTCCTCGGTGATCGGGCGACGCGGCACCAGGATCTCCTCCGAGTCGAACAGCATTACCGTCCCGATGGCGATGCCCGGCGAGGCGGGGATCCCTTTAATCAGCATCATCTCGCGACTCAAAATTCCTTGGGGGCCGGCGTCTCTGAGAGCGGTTCGGTGACCAACCGGGCGAGCGCGTCCAGCGCCTCCCGCGCATCCGGGCCGTTCACGATCAGGGTGAGGCGGGAGCCGGGCTGGGCGGCCAATGTCAGCAGCCCCATGATGGATTTGCCGTCCACGCTCTTGCGGCCTTTTCGGACCGTGACCTGGCTGGCAAACCGGTTCGCCATCTTCACGAAGAGCGCGGCGGGCCGGGCGTGCAAACCCTGGCGATGCAAAATCGTGAGCGTGCGCTGCACCAGCGGCATTATCGAGTCACCGTTTCAATCGTCCAGTCCAGCCGGCATCGCCACGGGCTGCGGCGGGCGACCTCCCACAACCACACCGTCGCCAACCCCTGCCAGGTCCGCTCCAGCCCTTCCTCTGACTCTGAAATCGTCTCAATCGGAAAGTGCGCCAGCGAGCCCGGCGGGTCCGCCCGCATCGTCACCGACACGCCGGCCGAGCGGTCCTGTACCGTAAACTCGCTCGCGTTCCGGCGGTCCCCGGCTTCCAGCCAGCGCTCATCGCGCAGTCCCAGCGTCCATTCGAGCCCCACGACCGGCGCCTCGACTCCCTCGAGCGCGTACTCGAACCGAATCCGCCGCGAACTCCCGGACACCGCGACGGTCTTCTGAAGCCGCCCGGCCCCGGCCGGGCGGCGCAGGCGCACGCGCGTCTCGGCCTTCGAGCTCGCGGCCGCGTTCCGCGGCGTGGTCCAGGGGCCGTCGGGAAACAGGCGGGCGGCTTCCCATGTGCCGGCCTGCAGCTCCGCCAGCGAGGGCATCTTCGGCAACAGGTAGTCCACGAACCCGCTCCGGCGATGCGCATCGTACGCCAGCCGCTGCCCCAACCCCGGCTCCTTCACGCGCACGATGTCGTGGATGCTCAACGCCGAGGCGTCGCCGGCTCCCAACGCCACCGGCGCGGCCGCCTCGGTCAGCTTGCGGTGATACGGCTCCGGCCGGCGCGTCAGCGTATCCAGCACGTTGATCGCCCGGCTGAAGCAGTCCAGCTCGGTCACCGTGCCGCCGGCGGATGGATCCACCACCGCCTGCAGGTCGTGCCCCCGCAGCAGGATCTCGGCCTGGCCGTCGCCGTCCACGTCGCGCGCGTCCCACCGCCGCCGGCCCGGCTCGGCCCGGCCGAGCAGATGGTCCGCCGTGATGAGATGCCGATACACGGCCCGGCGCAGATTGCCCAGATACAGGCCGCCAAAGACTCCATGCCAGTAGGCGTCATTGCACTGCCCCTGGTAGAGCTCGCGCCTGGCGCGGGTCAGCGTCGGTGTCACGCGTGGGTGGCGGCGCAGCCGCCGGCTCAGATCCAGCATCTTCTGATAGATCGCATTCGCCTCAGGATAGCGGAGGAAGAAATTCCGAAACGACCCTTGCGACCACTCCAGCATCTCGTCGTAGCTCGCGCACGGCAGGTACACCTGGCCGTCCGGCCGGGCATGCGAGAGGTAGCGGGAAAAAGTCTCCGTGGTCAGCCAGGACGATTCCGCCTCCAGCGCCGAGAAAAATTCTTCGAGCCAGCCGCGCTCGTACACCCACGCATGCGTCGTGGGCCATAACCCGAACTTCTCGCCGTCGTCGGCGAAGGTGATGGCGACCGGCTCCGGCCGGCGGAGCCCCTTCAAAAACTCGATGGTGCGCCCCACCTTTTGGAACGGCAGCCAATACCGCAGGCGCCGGGACGCGGGAAAGACGATCAGCGGCCATCCGCCGTGATCGGTCGCATAACAGCCGAGCACGTCCCATCCGTCCTCGTCTTCGACCTGGAGCCCCGGCGGCAGCGTCGCGCGCGCCGGGCGGAAGTGGTTGACGTCCACCAGCGTGTAGCGCAGGCCGTTGCGCGCCAGCGCGTCAGGCAGATCCGGCTCCCAAACGCGCTCCGTCAGCCACGCACCCTCGGCCCGCACGCCCACGTGCCGGCGCAGCAGCGCTTGCATGCCGCGCAATTGCCCGTCCCGGTCCGCCTCCGGCAGGATCGCCAGGATCGGTTCGTACCAGCCCGAGCTCAACAGCTCCACTTGCCCGCGGCGCACGAACCCCTTCAGCCGGGTCAAGAGGCGCGGGCAATGCGCCTGGAACCATTCGAGCAGCGGCCCGCTGTAATGTAATGACAAGCGGATGCCGCGATGCCGGTCCAGCACGTCCAGAAACGGCTCGTACGCGTCGCGCACTGCGCGTTCGAAGACGAAATCGAAATTCCCCACCGGTTGATGGCAGTGCATCGCCATCAACAAGGAGACGCGCCCCTCCATGCCGCCACTCACGGCGAGCTGACCGGACGCAGCGATGCCTGCGGCCCGGCCGGAGCCGTCGGCACGGCGGCGGCATGGCCCTGGCGCCGGATGCCCATCGTCAGCTGGATGATCAGCTTGGCTAACCGGTCCGGATCGTGGCGCACGTAGTTCTGCGCGCTCATGAGCGCCTCCGGCATGACTTGGTAGCCCAGCGACCGGATGTGGTCGGCATCCGGCTCCACCGGGAAGGCCTCTTCCTTGCGGTATTTTTCCAGGAACTCGCCGGGCACCGGCCGGGTGTTCACGATGCACACATGGAGGATGCCGGGATTGGTGTGCGCCACGAGGACCCGCACATGGTCGCTGGCCTTGAAGCCCGAAGTTTCTCGGAACTGGGTCATCACGTTGCAGACATAAATCTTCAGCGCCCGCGATTGCACGACCGCATCCGCCATGCCCTCCACCAGCAGGTTCGGAATGATGCTGGTGTAGAGCGAACCCGGGCCGAGAACGATGGCGTCGGCCTCGCGGATGGCGTCAATCGCATCGCTGGTCGGCTGGCACCGCGCCGGCTCCAGGTAGACGCGCCGGATGGGCACCGGCGATTCGGTAATCCGCGATTCCCCGATCGTCACCGAGCCGTCTTCATGCTCCGCCGCCAAGCGCACCCGGTCGCACGTGGCGGGCACCACCCGTCCCCGAATGGCCAGCACTTTGCTGGAGGCGCGCACCGCCGTCTCGAAATCGCCGGTGATTTGGGTCATGGCGGTGAGAAACAGGTTGCCGAAGCTGTGCCCCTGGAGGGCCGAGCCCTGGGTAAAGCGGTATTGGAAGAGCTGCTGCATCAGCGGCTCGGTGTCGGCGAGCGCCACCAGGCAGTTGCGGATGTCGCCGGGCGGCAGCACCCCGAACTCCTCGCGCAGCCGCCCGGAGCTGCCGCCGTCGTCGGCCACGGTCACGATGGCGGTGAGATTGTTCGTGTAGGACTTCAAGCCGTGCAGCAACGTGGACAGGCCCGTCCCGCCGCCGATGGCCACCAGGCGCGGCCCTTTCTCCAGGTGCCGGCGCTGGAAGACCAGCTCCACCAGGTCGCGCTGGGGGACCGGGGAGACCACATCCAGCAGCGAGCGCACGGCCCCCACCACCCCGGTGATGATCGCCCCGATGCCGGTCCCGAGAATGATGAGGCTGGCCAGGCGGATCCACACGCGGTTCTCCGCGGGCAACAGGGCGGAGCCCAGCATCAACAGCAGCATCCCAAGCAGGGCCAACACCAGCCACCGCTTGATCTTCATGCCGGGATAAAACCACTTCAACACGCTCATCGGATGGGTGCGGGAAAACGCGGGGGGATGGAACGACCGGCTCCAGCCGCCCTGGCGTTAGTGGCGGCGCTGGTCCTCGTCTCGGATGATCTTGATGAGCGTCTTCTCGTCTTTCGCGTTGCGCAGGCTGTCGCGGAAATGCTTCTCTTTGAGCAGGCGGGAAATCCGGGCGAGCGCCTTCAGATGGGGGCCGGCGGAATCCTGCGGGGCGACCAGCAAGAAAAAGATGTGGGCCGTCTCGCCGTCCAACGAGTCAAAATTCACGCCCGATCGGGCCACGCCCACGGCGCCGACCAAGGTCTGGACGCAGTCGGTTTTCCCGTGCGGAATCGCGACCCCTTGTCCGATGCCCGTGGAGCCGAGCGCCTCCCGCTCCAGCAGGATTTGGAGCAGCTTGCCCGCATCCCGATCCTTGATGGCGCCGGAGCGCACCAGCAAGCCGACCAACTCGCGGATGATGCCTTCTTTATTGGTGCCTGTTAGTTCACAGCTGACCGCGCGTTCGTCCACGAATTCCGAAATCTGCATGACCGGCTGACCTCACCTGGTTGTTCGTGCTGCGTTGTGAAACGACGATCGAAAAAACGAGCGGGTGATGGGACTTGGCGCCTTCCGTTCGCCTCACGGCTCACTTCAGGTCGGCCACCCGCGCCTCCCAAGGAACGGCACTGCTCCTTAAGTCGCAGTGCCGTGAAGCCTGGTCGGCGCTCCCTTCAAATCCCCTCACTTCCAACGAAAAAACGAGCGGGTGATGGGACTTGAACCCACGACATTCACGTTGGCAACGTGACGCTCTACCACTGAGCTACACCCGCGAAATCTGTGCCGACTTCCTGATCCCTGGGCGAGAGAGGATTTGGCGCCTTCCGTTCGCCTCACGGCTCACTTCAGGTCGGCCGCCCGGCCCTCCTAAGGTCGTCGCCGCTCCCACAACGGTCGCGGCTCCCTTCAGCCTGGTCGGCGCTCCCTTCAAATCCTCTCACGATTCCTCAAAACTGGGCGAGAGAGGATTTGAACCTCTACGGGTTGCCCCAACGGCTCCTAAGGCCGTCGCGTCTGCCAGTTCCGCCACTCGCCCACAAAAGAACGTGGGCCGCGATGGAATCGAACCATCAACCTTGGGATTAAGAGTCCCCTGCTCTGCCGATTGAGCTAGCGGCCCGCACACAATATGAAAACACGCGCCCGGCAGGATTCGGCGCCCTTCACTCGCTTCGCTCGTTCTGGGTCGGCCACTCGCGCCTCCGAAGGAAGGTCACTGCTCCTAGCCGTCGCAGTGACCTGAACCTGAGTCGGCGCTCTCTTCGAATCCTGCCAACCTAGCGAAACTACGCGCCCGGCAGGATTCGAACCTGCTGCCTCTTGGTTCGAAGCCAAGCGCTCTATCCAAGTGAGCTACGGGCGCACAAGCGGCGGAAAATTGTAACACAGCGCAGCGAAGGCGGGCAAGGCGCCTCGGCGCCCTCACCGCCGGGGACGCTCAATCGGCGGACAACCCCGCCAACCGCCGCGGGTCCAGCGCGCGGGACGCCTTCGCCCTCGAGAGCACCCCGTGCTCCGCCACCACATCAATCAGCGACCGGCGCCGGGCCAGCGCCTCTTTCGCCACGTTGGCGGCGTTGAGGTACCCGATGGTAGGTGCCAGCGCCGTCACGAGGGCCAGGCTGCGTTCTGCGAGCGCGCGGCAGCGGGCTGCGTCCGCCGTGATGCCCTTCACGCATCGCCGCGCCAGCGCGCGCGTCGCCGTGGTGAGCAGCGTCATCGCCTGCAGCACGTTGTAGGCCACCACCGGCATCATGACGTTCAGCTCCAACTGGCCGGCCTGCACCGCCATCGCCACCGTGGCGTCGTGGCCCACCACTTGGAACGCCACCATCGTGACCATTTCCGGCATCACCGGGTTCACCTTCCCCGGCATGATGGACGATCCCGGCTGCACCGCCGGCAGCTCGATCTCGGCAAACCCGGTGTTGGGCCCGGAATTCATCAGCCGCAAGTCATTCGCCACCCGGATCAGCTCCAGGCTGTAATTGCGCAGGCTCCCGGAGAGCTGGGCCACATCCCCCAGGCTCTGGGTGCGCTCCATCAGATCCTCCGCCGCCCGCAGCGGGAACCCGGTCCAGCGCCGCAGATGGGCAATGGCCGTCGTCCGGTAGCGGGGGTGCGCGTTCATCCCCGTGCCGGTGGCGGTGCCGCCGAGATTCAGCTCGCCGAGCACCGGTCCCAGCCGCCGGATGTGCGCGTGGGCTTTCGCCAGTGCTAGCGCATAGGCCCCGAACTCGCGGCCCAAGCTCACCGGCACCGCATCCTGCAGGTGCGTACGGCCGCTCTTGACGATGCCGCGGAATTCCCGCGCTTTCCGGCGCAGCGCATCTTCCAGCTCGTCCAGCGATTCCTCCAGCGGCCCCAGCTGCATCAGCGCGGCCAGCCGGATCGCCGTCGGGAAGGTGTCGTTGGTGGATTGGGCCATGTTGACGTGGTCATTGGGATGGACGAACCGGTAGCTCCCGCGCTTGGCCCCCAGCAGCTCATTGGCGCGGTTGGCCACCACCTCGTTGATGTTCATGTTGAAGGAGGTGCCGGCCCCCGCCTGGTAGACGTCCACCACCACATGGGCGTCAAACTTCCCGGCGAGGAGCTCGTCGCAGGCCCGGATGATGGCGCGTCCCTTGCGGGCGTCCAGCACCTTGAGGTGCACGTTGGCGGTCGCGGCGGCTTTCTTGATGAGGCCGTAAGCGAGGGTCAGCTCGCGCGGCATCCGCAGGCCGCTGATGGGGAAATTCTGCACGGCCCGGTGAGTTTGGATGCCGTAGTAGGCGGCGGCGGGAATGCGCTGCTGCCCGAGGGAATCGTGTTCAACACGCGTCACGAGAACTCCGCAAAGATTTCCTCCAGCCGGGGACGGCTGGACGCTTGCGCCCGGCCGATCACTTCGGCCACGCCGTCTTCAAACGTCGGCTCCTGCACCTGGTAGAACAGGCCCAGGTACATGCGGTCCTCCAGCAGCGAGAGCTCGAACGCCTTCGCGCGGTTGCTGGGGTCGTGGCTGGCTGGCACCTCCGCCAGCATCGGCGGGATCACCTTGTACGTGTTGTAGAACGTGATGCACGGGCTGATGACGTCAATAAACGCGAAGCCCTTATGGTCAATGGCCTTCTTGATCAGCTCGGTCAGCTCCTTGGGTTTGCCGGAGTAGCCCCGAGCCACGAAGGTGGCGCCATAGGCGATCAACATGGCCAGCGGGTTCAGCGGTTTTTCAATGTTGCCGTAGGGGGTTGAGCCGGCTTGAAATCCTTTCGGCGCCGTCGGCGAGTACTGTCCCTTCGTGAGCCCGTAGGTGGCGTTGTCCATCACCAGATAGACCATATCCAGGTTGCGGCGCGCCGCGTGCGGGATGTGCCCGCCACCGATGGCAAAGCCGTCCCCATCGCCGCCGACCCCGATCACCGTCAGTTTGGGGTTGGCCAGCCTCACGCCGAGTGCGACCGGCAGCACCCGCCCGTGGAGCACGTGGAAGCCGTAGGAGTGCACGAATCCCGGCGTCCGTCCGGAACAGCCGATCCCGGAGACGATCACCAGGTCTTTCGGCGGGATCTGCAGCCCCGCCAGGGATTGATAGAGCGAACTGAGCACCCCGAAGTCCCCGCAGCCGGGGCACCAGATCGGATGCTCGTCGGTCTTATACGCTTGCGGCGTAAGCTCGGGAACCGCCTCGACGGACATGGGTGGCAACCTCCTCGATTTTGTCGAAAATCTCCTGGGGCGTGAACGGCAACCCCGTGGCCTTGTTAAGCTGGACGAAATCGATGGCGAACCGCTTGCGCAGCAGTGTGGCGAACTGCCCGGTGAAATTCAACTCAGGAATGATGACGGCTTTCGGCCCCTTGAGGAACTGGGTCAAGCGGACCAGCGGCAGCGGGTACAAGATTTTCGGATGGAGCGCCCCGACGGAATAGCCTTTGTCCACCGCCATCTGGACGGCCTCGCGGATCACCCCTTCCGAGGAGCCCCAGCCAATGACGCCGATCTCCGGGTGCTCCGTGCCATACTGCCGCGCCAGCTCATTCGACAGCGCCTCGATCGCGTAAAACTTCTTGTACCGCTTCTGGGTCATCTGCACATGGTTCTCGTAATTGGACGCGGCGGGATAGCCGATTTCCGTGTGCTCCAACCCCTCGGCCACGTAATAGCCGCCCTCCATCCCTGGGATGGACATGGGCGAGACGCCCTCCGGCGTAATCCGGTAGCGCTTGAAGTCGGATTGCAGCTCCGCCGCCGTCGGCTTGCTCCGCTCGATCACCGCCACTTTGGACGGATCCGGCGCCGGCACCGTCGCTTTGCGGTGGCCGAGGTACTGGTCGGAGAGCACCACGACCGGCATCTGGTACTGCTCCGCGATGTTGAAGGCGCGCATGATGCCGTAAAAACAGTCCTCGACACTGGTGAGCGCCATCACCACGCGCGGCGAGCTGCCGTGGCCGCCGTAGACGGCGAGGTAGAGGTCTCCCTGCTCGGTCTTGGTGGGCATGCCCGTGGACGGCCCGACCCGCTGCACGTCCACGACCACCGCCGGCATCTCGGACATCACGGCCAGCCCCAGCATCTCCACCATGAGCGAGAAGCCGGGCCCCGAGGTCGCCGTCATGGCCTTGCTGCCGGCGTAGGAGGCCCCCAGCACCGTGCCGAGGGCGGAAATCTCGTCTTCGGTCTGCACGACGAAGCCGCCGATCTTCGGCAGCTCCTTGGCCAAGAATTCCATGATGTCGGTGGCCGGCGTAATCGGGTAGCCGGCATAGAGCTTCAAGCCGGAGGCGATCGCGCCCAGCGCCAACGATTCGTTCCCGGAGAGCACCAATTCCTTGGTGCGCCGCGGCCCCGCGCCCAGGCGGATCGTGTCCCGCTTGGGCTGGGACTTGATGTAGTCGAACCCGACGCGGAGCGCCTGCAGGTTCTTGTTCACGATGGCTTCGCCTTTGCGGCCGAAACGCTCCCGGAGCAAGTCTTCAAATTTTTCGAAGGGGATGTCGAACAAGCCGGAGCACACGCCCAGCGCGACGATGTTCTTGGTGAGTTTGACGCCGATTTTCTCGGTCGCCAGCGACGTCATGGGGACGGGGTAGGCGATCACGCCGTCAGTCGCCGTCGGCGTAAAACTGTCGGCATCGTAGATCAGCACGCCGCCTTTGCGCAGGTCGCGGATGTGCATCTGGTACGCCTCTTCGTTGAAGGGCACCAGCACGTCCACCCACGCGCCCTGGGAGAGCAGCAGTTGGTCCGAGGCCCGGATTTGGTAGTTCGCGTGCCCCCCCTTAATCTCCGCCGGATAGGTCCGGAAGGTATAGATCTCGTAGCCGGACCTCGCCAGCGTCAAGGTCAGCAACTCGCCGGTGGAAATGACCCCTTCCCCGCCTTCCCCGCCGATCCGAAACACGCAATCTGCCATCAGATTTGACACAGCTCGGGGGCCGCAGAGGCCCGCTGCCAGGCGGAGCGCTCAACTGTCCAGCGCTGCCGTCCACAGCGAAACTCCAACGCACCCTCGGGCAGCTTCTCCTCCTTCACATGCTGTAGGATGATGTGAACCACCTGGTCACGCCATTGCTCCTGAACCGTACCGATCACCAGCGCCGCCGGCCCGGGAAACACCGGGCTGATCAGCGTGTACCGCTCGTCGTCGGCATACCCTTCCAACCGCAAATTCTCCAGCGCGTTGCGCCCCAGGATCACCTTGGTGCCGTCATCCAGGCGCACGTGCCGGCCCATCGTCAACAGCTCCATGTCCTTGGTGGTCGGTCGCGCCTCATGCGCAAAGAGATCTTTGGCCTTGCGGGCAAACGTCTCATCGGTGAGCTGGCACCCACCCGCCGGCTGGGAGTATTCGGTCAACCCGTGTTCGGCCGCCAGCGCGATCTGGGCCTGACGGGACCGGCCGGAGAGTGCTAGGAGCTTGGACCGGTCCACGATCCCCTCCTGCTCCGGAAGCGTGGGCTCCAGCAACTGCGCCGACAACGGCCGCAGCAGCCGCCCCTCAAGCCCGGCGTCCTGTTCGATGACGCCCAACGGCTGGCGGCGCTGCGACATGGGCCGCTGCCCCAACACCTCGCCCGTCACCAGGAATCCCGCGCCCACCTCTTCCATGTACCGCTTGGCCAGCGTGAACATGTAGATGCGGCAGTCCACGCAGGGATTCATCTGCGTGCCGTAGCCGTACTTGGGCGAGCGGATCACGTCCAGGTATGCGTCGCCCACGCCGAGTACCATCAGCGGCACGCCCAACTGCTGCGCGGCGGCCATGGCCTTGGGCTTCTCGCAGCAGCCCCAGCTCAACGCCAGGTAGAGGCCGTGCACCCGGATGCCCTGCTCGAGCATCAGCTTGGTGGCCAGCAGGCTGTCCAACCCGCCGGACAGTAGTGACACGCACGCGCGCTGCATGATTCCTGCTTAACGGGCCTTGACGGTGGCTTTCGTTTCCGACACGACGCCGTTGGTCGTCTGCATCAGCTTCGTGATGCGGGTGGACATCTCCAGCGCCTCGCCGAACCGGCGCTGCCAAAAGTTCCGGCCGAAAATGAAGCCGGTCACGCCGGCTTCCAAACAGTCCTGGACATCCTGGAGCAGCGCGTCGTCGCTGCGCTTGGACCCGCCGGAGATAATCACCAGCGTCCGGCCCGCGGAGGCGACCACCTTCTCCAGCATCTCGCGCTGGGAGAGCTTCAGCTCGTTGTACGGCTTGGGGTACTGCGCCCGCTTCTCCTCGTCCACCTTGGGGATGTTCACCTTCACCACGTCCGCGCCGAGCTCCTGGGCCACGCGCGCGGCGTAGTCCACGGCGAACAAGCTTTCCTTGCCGCCCTTCTGGTCCATGTACTTGCCGCGGGGATACGCCCACATGATGAGCGGCAGCCCGACCCGCTCGGCTTCGCGCCGCACCTTGCCGAATTGGATGAAGTCCTCATCCTGCCGCGGCGACCCGACGTAGCAGGTGTAGCCGATCGCGTCCGCGCCCAGGCGCAGCGCATCCTCCACCGACGCGTGGCACGGGGAAAACGCCTCGTCGTCCGGCGGGATTTCCGTCTTGCCGTTGATCTTCAGGATCAAGGGCACCTTGCCGGCGAACGCCTTGAAGTATTTCTCGGCTAATCCCACCTGGAGCGCGATGGCGGAAAACCCGCCTTCCAGCGTCAGGCGCAATTGGTACTCCGGGTTCACGCTGTCAGGATTCACGAAGAAATCGCGCGGCCCATGCTCCAACCCCTGGTCAATCGGCAGCACCATCAGCTTGCCGTGGCCGGGGCCGTATTTGTAGAGCATCCGGTACAGCCGGGTCTTTTTGCCGGCGGAGAGATCCAAATCGTCCAACGTCACTGCCCGCTTCATTGATGAACTCTCCTCCTGTGTGTCTGCAATTGGCCCGGCTGCCTGCGCGGGACCGCGCGCCGGGGACCTGGGACACGCGCTGACGGATCCTAGAACTTGATGCCGGCGCTCTTCAGGAACTTCCGATCGTCGTCGGTGAGCTCGAACTGCAGGACTTCGCCCCCCGGGGTGCCGCCGACCAAGGGCACCACGTAAATCGCCAACTCCACCTGCTCCTCGCGCAACAGCCCCCGCAGCTCCTCAAACTCTTTCGACTTCGCGACCAGCCGCCGGATGGATTTGTTCAACCGGTTCAGGTGTTTCGCGAGGCGCTTGTGAAGATTCATGGCTGACCTCCTCTCGATCATCAAGCTTGGCCGTTTGGGTGATCCGCATGGAACAGAACTTGGGGCCGCACATCGAGCAAAACTTGGCGTCCTTGTAGAAGCCGTCCGGCAGCGTTTCATCATGCATCCGGCGCGCCGTGTCCGGGTCCAGCGAGAGCGTAAACTGCTCTTCCCAGCGAAATCCAAAGCGCGCTCTGGAGAGCGCATCGTCCCGGTCCCGCGCGCCCCGCCGGCCGCGCGCGACGTCGGCGGCGTGCGCGGCGATCTTGTAGGCGATCACCCCGTTGCGCACGTCCTCCTCATTCGGCAACCCGAGATGCTCCTTCGGCGTCACGTAGCACAGCAGGCTGGCGCCGTGCCAGCCGACCATCGCCGCGCCGATCGCGGAGGTGATATGGTCGTAGCCCGGCGCCGCATCGGTGACGAGCGGCCCCAGCGTGTAGAACGGGGCCTCCCGGCAATAGCGGCGCTGCAGGTTCACGTTCATCTCCAGCTGGTCCATCGGCACGTGCCCCGGCCCTTCAATCATCACCTGCACGTCCTTGGCCCAGGCCCGCTCGGTCAGCTCGCCCAGCGTTTTCAGCTCGGCCAGCTGCGCCTCATCCGACGCGTCCGCCAAGCAGCCGGGCCGCAAGCTGTCGCCCAGGCTGTAGGAGACGTCGTGCTGCCGGAGGATGTCGCTGATGGCGTCGAAATATTCGTACAAGGGGTTCTGCGCCTGGTGCGCGCTCATCCACTGCGCCAGGATGCTCCCGCCGCGGCTGACGACCCCGGTGATCCGGCGCCGCACCAGCGGCAGGTGCTCGAGCAGGATGCCGGCATGGATGGTCATGTAATCCACGCCCTGCTCCGCCTGCTCCTCGATCACTTCCAGCAGGATCTCCGGTGTCAGGTCTTCCACCCGGCGCACCCGGCTGAGCGCTTCGTAGATCGGCACCGTGCCGATCGGCACCGGACTGGCCGCGATGATGGCCCGGCGGATCTCCGGGATATCGCCGCCGGTGGAGAGGTCCATGACGGTGTCGGCGCCGTAATGCACGGCCATATGGAGCTTCTTGAGCTCCTCCTCCTGATGGGAGGTGACCGCGGAGTTGCCGAGGTTGGCGTTGATCTTCACGGTGGCGACGGTGCCAACACCCATAGGGTCCAGGCTCGCCGCCAGATGGTGGACGTTGGCAGGAATGATGAGCCGGCCCCGGGCCGTTTCTTGTCGAACCAGCTCCGGTTCCAGTCCTTCCCGCGCGGCCACGCGCTTCATGGCCTCGGTGATGAGGCCCTGGCGGGCAAAGAAACGCTGTGTGTTGGACGTCCCGTTCGTGAGGCTCATGGGGTGCTCCAATTGAACGATTATTGTAGCATAGACGACCCGGCTCTGCTACCGGCGGCGCTGACGCCGGCAGACAGTTGGCGGCGTGTTTCCTGCACGCGCGCGGCCAGCCATCGCGCCAGCGCCGGATGGGGCAGCAGGGTGTCACCAGTGAACTCGTAGGCCAGCCCCGCCAGGCGCTGAGGGATCTTCTGCTCGATGCCGCCGGGAGCGAGCAGCACCGGGATCACGAGCACCCGCGTCGTCCGGCCGGCCTGCTCCACCGCTTGCCGCAGCTGGCGGGTGGCCTCATCCCGGACCGGTGCCGGCGCGTCATCCCGCAGCGTCAAGCGCTCAACCTTCGCAAACCCTCCGGCGCGCTCGAGCGCGGACGCCGCGCCTCCCATCGCGTCCACCCAGCGCTGATTGTCGGCGTCTTCCACCGGCCCGTGCGCCACCAGCACCACCGTCTCGCGCGCCGGATCGCGGCTGAGCCGCTTGGCCCGCGCCAGCACAATCTCCGCCACGACCGGGTCGCCGTCCAGCGGCCGCGCGATGGTCACCGGCACGTCCCGCGCCAACGGCTGCCCGGCATCCGGCCACGGCGCCTCCGCCCGCGCGCCGAACAGGTATTCAAACTGGCGGAACACGTCAGAGGAAGACGACAACAACAGCGGCAGCACGACGATCTGCTTCACCCCGCGGGCCTCAAGCCGGTTGACCGCCGACTGGAAGTCCTGCACCTCATGGCCGTGCATGCCCATGCCGAAGGCCACTTCCGTGGGCGCGGACACGCGCGCCTGGGCCACGGCGTCCCGCACGGTGCGGTTCCAACGGGGAGAGCCGCCGTGCGCCAACACCAGCACGCCGACCCCGTCCTGCGCGGTGCTGCTCGACGACGGAATGGTGGCGCATCCGGCCACCGCGAGGACCAGCCCGGCCAGGACCGGCGCCGCCCACGCTGCGCGCTTGAACACTCCCGTCATCCGCCCGCGCGGGAATGGATCAGCGTCAAGAACTCCGCCCGGGTCTTCTCGCTGGTGCGGAAAACGCCCAGCATGGCGCTGGTGACGGCGCGGGTGTTCTGCTTCTGGACGCCGCGCATCATCATGCACAGATGCTGCGCCTCCATCACGCAGGCCACCCCTTTGGGCTTCAAGTGCTCGTTGATCGCCTCGGCGATCTGGGTGGTGAGCTGCTCCTGCACCTGGAGCCGACGGGCGAAGGCGTCCACCACTCGCGGGATCTTGCTCAGGCCGACGATCTCCTGGTCCGGCAGGTACGCCACGTGGCACGTGCCGAAGAACGGCAGGAGGTGGTGCTCGCAGATAGAGAAGAAATCAATCCCCTGCACGATGACCATTTCATCGTGCTTGACGGCGAAGCGGCGCCGGAGGATCTTGGCCGGATCCATGCGATAACCGGCGGTCAAGAATTGCAGCGATTGCTTCACGCGCAGCGGCGTGCGCCGCAGCCCCTGCCGGGCCGGGTCCTCGCCGATCAGGCGGATAAGCAGCCGAATGGCTCCCTCCCATTCCTGGCCCCGTGGAATTTCCAGCGCGTGCTGCAGGTGACGCAACTCGTCTTCAGAGGTTGCCATCTCTTCACCCCTTCTTCTATGACTTCCAATTCTCCATCAGTGAGAGGAGGAGGCGGACGCCGATGCCGACCGCGCCCTTGGGAATGTAGGGCTTGTCCTTCTCCGTCCACGCGGTGCCGGCGATGTCCAGGTGCGCCCACGGCAGCCCCTCGGCGAATTCCTCAAGAAACTTCGCTGCCGTGATCGTCCCGGCCTCGCCGGTGTTGGTCACATTGCGCAAGTCGGCGATGTCGGACTTCATCGCCGGGCCGTACTCGTCCCACAGCGGCAGCCGCCAGACGCGCTCGTAGGTGGTCTGTCCCGCCTGGTTGAGGCGCGAGGCTAGCTGCTCGTGCTTGGTCATCAGCCCGATCGCCTCGCTGCCCAGCGCCACGACGCACGCGCCGGTCAGCGTGGCCAGATCCACCACCGCATCCGGCTTGAACCGCTTGGCGTAGTGGAGGCAATCCGCCAGCACCAGCCGCCCCTCGGCGTCGGTGTTGAGCACCTCGACGGTCTTGCCGGAGAGCGTCCTGAGCACGTCGCCGGGTTTCTGGGCGCTGCCCGAGGGCATGTTCTCCGTCGCCGCGATGATGCCGACGATCCGCACCGGCAGCTTGAGCGTGGCCGCCGCCTTCACGATCCCCAGCACCGCGGCCGCGCCGGCCATGTCGTACTTCATCAGCTCCATCTTCGCGGAGGGCTTGATGCTGATCCCGCCGGTGTCAAAGGTGATCCCTTTGCCGCAGAACGCGAACGTCTTGGTCGCGCGCGCCGGCCGGTACTCCAACACGATGAACTGCGCCGGATGGACGCTGCCCTGCGCCACCCCGACGATGCCGCCGAACCCACGCCGCTTCAGCGTCGCAAACGGGAGGACCTGGCATTTCAGCCGAAGCTCCCGCGCGAGGGCCCGGGCTTGATTGGCCAGGTAGGTGGGGGTGACGATGTTCGAGGGCCCGGTGATCAGGTCGCGGCTGAAGGACACCGCCTCGGCAATCACCGTTCCCTTGGCCGCGCCCTTCCGCGCCGCCGCGAGATCGCTGGCCCGCTCCACCGCCAGGAGGATCGTGTCAATGCGGCGGTGGCGCTCGTGCGCCGGCACCTTTCGCAAGTGGTCGTAGCGATATAATCCCAGCAGCGCGCCTTCGGTCAGCGCCTGCGCCACCGTGTCGGCGTTGCCGAATGTCCGGTCGCTCAGCAGGGGCAGCACCACCTGCTTCCAGCCCCGCGCGCGCACGACGCGCGCCGCGGTGCCGGCGAATTGCCGCACGCGCTCCAGCGAGAGGTCCTTTGACTTGCCTAACCCGACGACGAGCACCCAACCGGCGCCCTTCGGCAGCAGGGTGGTCTCGTTGGCCGCGCCGCGGAACCCGGAGCGCTGGATCAGGCTGACCAGCGCGCGATCGCGCGCCACCGATGGCGGCAGCAACCGCTCCGGCCGCTGCTCGCCCTCCACGGCGCCGATCACCTGCACGGCCCCGCTGACCTGTCCGATCCCCGATTTCTTCACGACAACGCGCATGAAACCTCCTCGATGCTTAAGCTGACGCACTTTGATTGAGAAAAAATCCCATCAATTCAAACCCCTGCTCAAACCGCTTGGCGGACGCCCGCACCGCGGATTCGGTATAGGCCGTCACTGCGTCTTTCACCCCGCCGGATGAGGCGTACATCGCAAACGGCACGGCATCCGCCACGTGCGTCCGCAGCGCCGTGCTGGTGGGGTGGTCCGGCACCACGAGCACGGCAAACTCCCCGCGCCGCTTCAGCCCGTCCAGCAGCCGCGCCACTAGGCGTGTGTCCACATCCTCGATGGCGTGGATTTTCTTCTTCGCATCGCCCATATGGCCCGCCTCGTCGGTGGACTCCACGTGGACGATCACCACATCATACCCCTCATCCAGCGCCTTGAGCGCGTAATCCGCCTTGCCTTCGTAATTGGTGTCGAAGTAGCCGGTGATGCCGGGCACCTTGAGGATCTCCAGCCCGGCCAATCGCCCGATGCCGCGCACGATATCCACCGCGCTGATGCACGCCGCCTTGCGCCGGTAGACGGCCTGAAACGGCGGGAACTCCACCGCCGTGCCCTGGCCCCAGAACCACAGCATCGTCGCCGGCCGCTTGCCCTGCGCGATGCGCGCGAGGTTCACCGGGTGCTCCTTGAGGATCGCCACCGATTCCTGCATGTGCCGGCGCAGCAGCTCCGACCCGGGCCCGCTAGGCAGATAGGATTCGACCGGCTTGCCCAGGATATCATGCGGCGGCGTACACACAGTTGTAGCGAACTCGGCGCCGTCCACGACGGTGAGGTGGCGATAGCCGACCCCGGGGTAGTAGCGCATGCCCTCGGCGCCAAGTTTCTTGCTCACCGCGTCAATTAATTGCGCCGCCTCTTCGCTGGTGATATGGTCCGCCGAGTGGTCCGCCATCACGCCGTCCTCGACGGTGAGCGTGTTGCAGCGGAAGGCCACCTGCCCCGGCTTAAGCCGGATGTCCTGGGCCGCCGCTTCCAGCGGCGCGCGGCCGGTGTGATATCTCCGCGGATCGTAGCCGAACACGCTCATGCAGCCGACGTCCGAGCCGGGCGGAAACCCTTTGGGAATCGTGTGCGCCCAGCCGGTGACGCCCTCGCGGGCGATCCAATCCAGGTTGGGATGGCGCGCCACCTCCAGCGGGGTTTTGTCGCCCAGCTCCTTCATGGGCACGTCCGCCACCCCGTCCGGCAAGACGACAACGTACTTCATGCGCGGGTCCTCGTCATGGCGCTGACGCGCCGCAGTTGCAACGCCACGCGCGGGATGATTTCAATTGCACGGTCAATCTCTTCGTCGGTGGTCATCGCGCCGACGGTCAGGAGCAAAGCGCCCTGCGCGTCCTCTTCGGACAAGCCAATGGCCTTCAGCACGTGCGAGGGGCGCATCGCCTTGGAGTTGCAGGCCGAGCCGATGCCCGCCGCCACGCCCTCCTGGTCCAATCCCAGCACCAGCGATTCGCTGCTCACCCCCGGCACGCACAGGTGCAGGTTGTGCGGCAGGCGCGCGGACCAGGATCCATTCAACCGAAGGTCGTCGAGCGCGCGGAGCAATCCATCCTTGAGCCGGTCACGCAGCCGCGCGGTCGTGGCCGCCCATTCCGGCAACTTCTCAGGTGTGCACGCCGCGGCCGCCGCGCCCATCCCAACAATGCCGACGAGATTTTCCGTGCCGGAGCGCGTACCCTGCTCCTGTCCGCCGCCTTCCCACAGCGGCAGCACGCGGGTCGTGCCGCGCACGTACAGCGCCGCCGCCCCGACTGGGCCGCCAAACAAGTTGGCGGCCAAGCTCAGCGCGTCCACGCCGAGGGCGTGCGCATCCACCGGCACATGACCGACCGAGGCGACCGCATCCGTGTGAAACAGCGCTCCGGTTTCATGCGCAATGCGCGCCAGCTCCGCAATCGGCTCGATGGTCCCGATCTCACCGTTCGCATGCATGATTGAGACGAGCACCGTCTCTGGCGTCAATGCGGCGCGCAACTCGTCAGGGGAAACCAACCCTTCGCGGTCCACCGGCAGCGTCGTCACGCGCGCGCCCTCAAGTTCCAGACGGCGCGCGGTGAGTCCAATTGAGGGATGTTCGATGGCGGAGATAATGACATGGCTGCCCTTGCGCTTCTGCGCCGCCAGCAGCCCGCGCAGGGCCAGCGCGTTGGACTCGGTGCCGCAGGAGGTGAAGAAGATTTCCTCCGGCTTGGCGTGGATCAGCGCCGCCACCGCCTTGCGCGCCTGCTCCAACCGCCGCCGCGCCTCCTGCCCCGCCCGATGGATGGACGACGGATTCCCGCCCGCGTCCATCGCCTCCGTCATCGCCTGTCTCGCCTCCGGCAGCACCGGCGCGCTGGAGACATGGTCCAAATAGATGCGGTTCATCCGTGGCAGCCCACCGGGCGTTGGCAACAGGGGCACATTTTTCTCAAGAGGATAATAGTGCCGGTTCTATTTCTTCCATGCTATTTTAAGTACTCTTCCAGCGGGATCGCGGGAAGGGTCTCCGCTTTCAATCCAAGCTCGTCGAACAATTCGGCACTCAGCTTGGCCATGGCTTTGTCGTTTGGGGCCTCGATGATGGAGACCAGGTCGTAGCGACCGAGGGTGACGTACGCCTGGCGGAGTGTCGCGCCGCATTCCTTGATGATGGCCTTGGCCTTCTCAAGCCGCTGCTTCGCATCCTCGCCCAACGAGTGCTGCTCCGTGAACTTGACCAACCGCACATACAGTGCCATGGCTACCTCCCCTGCTTCTGACAACACGGACACATCTTTCTCAACAAGTCGAACGGGTAGATGCCGGTGTGGTGGCCGTCGGACCAGCCGATCGTGATGGCGTAGCGGCCCACCAGCTCCACCTTCAACGGATGCACATCCGGCGGCACGCTGTTCGCCACCAGCACGATTTGGCCGGTCATCTCATCCACGCAGCCGGCGCAGGGACACGCCAACCGCAGGGTCCGCGCCGGATAGACGCTGGTGTGGCCGTCCTGCCAGGCGATCTTGAGGTCGTGCTGGTTCGCCCGCCCGATCTCGCGCGGCACCAGCACATCGCGTTCCGCCATGCGGCTGCTCGCGCTAAAAGGTCACGACCGGCTGGCCTGAGCCGGCGCCCTGCATGGCGCGGATGCTGGCTTGGGCGGCCAATTGCTGCGCAACCCGCGTGAAGGCTTGCGCGACCGGCGAGGAGGGATCGGACAGCACGATCGGCGTCCCCGCGTCCGAGGCTTTGCGCAGCGCCGTCTCCAGCGGGATGTCGCCCAGGAACGGCAGGCGCATCCGCTCAGCGGTCTGGCGCGCCCCGCCGCTGCCGAAAATCTCTTCGCGGGTCCCGCAATGGGAGCAGACGAACGCGCTCATGTTCTCGATCACACCCAGGATCGGCACGTTGAGCTTCTTGAACATTGCGATGGCTTTCTGGGCGACGTTGAGCGCCACGTCCTGCGGGGTGGAGACGATCACCGCGCCAGTCACCGGGATGAGCTGGCACAACGACAATTGGACGTCACCCGTTCCTGGTGGAAGATCGCAAAGCAAGTAATCCAGCTCGCCCCACTCCACCCCGCTCAAAAACTGCTGCACGGTTTTGTGGAGCATCGGCCCGCGCCACACGACCGCCTCATCCGGCTTCATAAAGAAGCCCATGGAGATGACCTTCAGCCCATAGCGCTCAATGGGGATCATGCGCTGCTCCGCGGTGATCTCCGGCTGCGCGGTCACGCCCAGGAGAGTGGGAATGGTGGGGCCGTAGACATCAGCATCCAGCAGCCCGACCTTCGCGCCCGTCGCCGCCAGCGCCACTGCGAGGTTGGCGCTCACGGTGGATTTGCCCACCCCGCCCTTGCCGCTGGCAATCGGGATAATGTTCTTGAGATTGGCGACGTGCGCGGCTGCTGGGGCGGATGACATGGCGACGGAGGAGCGCACTTGAGAGGTCATCGTCACGTCCACCGAGGTGACGCCGGGCACCGTACGCACCGCTTCCTCCGCTTGGGTCTTCAACTGCTCGCGGACCGGGCAGGCCGGCGTCGTCAACTCAATGGCGAAGGAGACGCGCCCGCCGTCAATCTGGAGGCGCTTCACGAACCCCAGCGCCACGATGTCGCGGTGCAGGTCCGGGTCCTGGACGCGGGCCAGGGCGTGCAAGATCTGTTCAGGGGTCAGGCTCATGGTCAATCCGTGAGATGTGTGAGGACACGCGCGCGGCCAACGAACAACGAGCGACTTAGCCTTCCTTGGCGATCACCACTTGCTCCAGCTTCGCCCCGGCGCCGCGGGGCACGACCATCCAGAAGAGCGGCTGGTGCTGTTCCCAGTTCGTCATGATTTCCAGGGCCAGGCTGCTCTTGGTGGCGGCGAAGTGCCGCTCAATCAGCGTGTGCACGATGTCCATATCCTCGCCGCCCTGCAGCGGCTCCAACTGCACCAGCTCTAGGTTCACGCGGTTCGGGAAGGTGCGCTGCCGGTCGAGGACGTACGCCCGGCCTCCCGTCATGCCCGCGCCGAAGTTCCGCCCCGTCTCGCCGAGGATGACGACGATGCCGCCGGTCATGTACTCGCAGCCGTGGTCGCCCAGCCCTTCCAGCACCGCCACCGCGCCGGAGTTGCGCACCGCAAACCGCTCCCCCGCCCGCCCGGCCGCGTACAGGTAGCCGCCGGTGGCGCCATACAGGCAGGTGTTGCCGATGATCACGTTCTCCTGCCACACGTAGCGCGCCCGCTCCGAGGGCCGGATGATCAGCTCCCCGCCGGCCATGCCTTTGCCGACGTAATCGTTGGCTTCGCCCACCAGCGTCAGGCGCATGCCGTTGATGCAAAACGCCCCGAAGCTCTGCCCCGCCGTGCCCTCGAGCGCCACTTGGATCGTGCCGACCGGCAGCCCCTTGTCGCCGTACTGCGTGGCGATGACGCCGGCCACCCGCGCGCCCACCGTTCGGTGGATATTGCGCACCGGATAGGCCAGCTTCACCGCGGCGCGCGTCTTGATGGCGTCCCGGGCGTCCGTGAGGATCTGCTCGTCAAGCGGGGTGTCGTGCTCCCAATCGTTGCGCTCCTGCTGGTGGGTCCGCGGGCCGGCGTCGAGCGCCTCCAGCATCATGTGTAAGTCCACTGTAGTGGATTTGTCGTTCAAGTCCATCCGCTCGCGCCGCCGCAGCAGCTCGGTGCGCCCGATGATCTCTTCCAGCGTGCGCGCCCCCATGGCCGCCATCAGCTCGCGGACTTCCTGGGCGACGAAGCGAAGGTAGTTCACCACCATCTCCGGTGTGCCGGTGAAGCGGGCGCGCAGCTTGGGATCTTGGGTGGCCACCCCGACGGGACAGGTGTTGAGGTGGCACTGGCGCGTCATCACGCAGCCGGTGGCGACGACGGCGGCGGTGCCGAAGCCGTACTCCTCGGCCCCGAACAGCGCCGCCAGCAAGATGTCCCGCCCGGTCTTCATGCCGCCGTCCGCCCGGAGGATCACTTTTTCCCGCAGGCGGTTGAGCCGCAGCGTCTGCTGCGTCTCCGCCAGGCCCAGCTCCCACGGCAGCCCCGCGTTCTTGATGGAGCTCAACGGGCTGGCCCCGGTGCCGCCGTCGTGGCCGGAAATCAAAATCACATCCGCGTGGGCCTTCGCCACCCCGGCGGCGATCGTCCCCACGCCGGCCTCGGCCACCAGCTTGACGGACACTTTCGCCTTCGGGTTGATCATCTTGAGGTCGTAGATCAACTGGGCCAGGTCTTCAATCGAGTAGATGTCGTGGTGCGGCGGCGGCGAGATCAGCGAGATGCCGGGGATCGTGTGGCGCACGCGGGCGATGTCCGTCGAAACTTTGTGCCCCGGGAGCTGGCCGCCCTCGCCCGGCTTGGACCCTTGCGCCATCTTGATTTCGAGCTGCTGCGCCGACATCAGGTACTCGGGCGTCACGCCGAAGCGGCCCGAGGCGATCTGCTTGATGGCGGAGCTGCGGTTCATCTGCGGATCGGTGGGATGGTACCGGGCCGGGTCTTCCCCGCCTTCGCCGGAGCCGCTCTTGCCGCCGATCCGGTTCAGCGCGATCGCCAGCGTCTCGTGCGCCTCCAGGGAGAGCGCGCCGTAGGAAATGCTGGCCGTGGCGAACCGCTTGCAGATCGCCTCCACCGGCTCCACCTCGTCCAGCGGCACCGGCGGGCCGCATGGCGCGATGTCCAGCAGGTCCCGCAGCGCCGTCGGCGGGCGGTTGTTCACGGCCTGCGCGAATTTCTTGTACAGCACATAGTCGCCGGTCTTAATGGACTGCTGCAGGTAGCGCACCATCTCCGGGTTGAAGGCATGGTACTCGCCGTCGCGCCGGTACTTGTAAAACCCGCCGGCGTCGAGATGCAGCGGGCCGTGCTCGTGGAAGGCATGGTGGTGCCAGGCGAGCACCTCGTTCGCGAGCTGCTCGTAGGTGATGCCGCCGATGCGCGACGGGGTGCCGGGGAAACAGTCGCGGATCAGCTCCTCCGCCAGCCCCAGCGCCTCGAAAATCTGGGCGCCGCGGTAGCTGCCGACGGTGGAAATGCCCATCTTGGACATGATCTTCAGCAGGCCCTGGTCCACCGCCTTCCGGTAATTCGCCATCGCCTGCTCGGCAGTCAACGCGCCCAGCTTGCCGCGCTTGACCATCGCGTGGATCGTGTGGAAGGCCACGTACGGCGAAACGCACGAGGCGCCGTAGCCGACGAGGCAGGCCACCTGGTGCACTTCGTGCACGTCGCCGGACTCGACCACCAGCGAAGCTTTCATGCGCCGGCCGGTGCGGATCAGATGGTGGTGCACCGCCGCGGTCGCCAAGAGGGATGGAATCGGCGCCTGCTGCGCGTTCACGCCGCGGTCGCTGAGGATCAGGATGGTGGCTCCCTGATCCACCGCCGCTTCCGCCGCGACGCAGAGACGCTTCACCGCGGCCCGGAGGGCCGCCGGGCCAGCCGCCGCCTCGAAGAGGATGGGGAGCACCGCAGTCTTCAAATCGCCTTCATACTGCCCCTTCAGCGCGAGCAGCTCCTGCGGGGACAGCACCGGGCTCTTCATGAAGAGCAGCCGCTTCGGCGTCGGCCCGTCCTCCAGCAGATTCGGGCGGGCGCCCAGCACCGTGTTCAGCGACATGACCAGTTCCTCGCGGATTGGATCAATGGGTGGATTCGTGACCTGCGCGAAGAGCTCTTTGAAGTACGTGAAGAGCGGCTTCGGTTTGGACGACAGCACGGAGAGGGGCGCGTCATCCCCCATGGAGAAGACCGGCTCTTTGCCGCCGGAGGCCATCGGCTCGATGATCATGTCGAGCTCTTCTTCGTTGTAGCCGAAGGCGATCTGGTCCCGCAGCAGGGCCTGCTCGTCCACCAGCAGGTCTTCGGTGGCCGGGTGCCCATTGCGCAATCTCTCCAGCGGAATCAAGCTCTTCTCCGCCCACTCGGCGTACGGTTTGGCGTTCGCGTACGCGTGCTTGATGTCGGCGTTCTTGAGCAGCCGCTTCGCGGCGGTGTCCACCGCCATGATCTGCCCCGGCCCGAGGCGGCCCTTCTCCGCGATGCGCTCCGGCGGCACGTCCACGACCCCGACCTCGGAGGCCATGATCACGATGCCGTCGTCGGTCACCCAGTAGCGGGCCGGCCGCAGCCCGTTGCGGTCCAGGCATGCTCCGGCGACGGTCCCATCGGTGAAGGCCAGCGCCGCCGGGCCGTCCCACGGCTCCATCAGCAGCGCGTGGTATTGATAGAACGCCTTCAGCGCCGGCTCCATCTCCGGCATGTTCTGCCAGGCATTCGGCACGAGCATCATCATGGCCTGCACGATGTCCCGGCCGGACATCACCAGCAGCTCCAGCACGTTGTCCAGGCTCATGGAGTCCGAGCCGCCTTCCTGGATGATCGGCAAGAGGTCGCGCAGCTCCTTGCCCCACAGCCGGGAGGACAGCTCCGCCTCGCGCGCGGCCATCCAGATGCGGTTGCCCCGTAGGGTGTTGATCTCGCCGTTGTGGGACAAGAAGCGGAACGGCTGCGCGAGAAACCAGTTGGGGAATGTGTTTGTGGAATAGCGCTGGTGGAACACCGCCAGGCTGGAGGCGAAGTCCGGGTCCCGTAAGTCCTGGTAAAACAGGCTCAACTGCGGGGCGACCAGCAAGCCTTTATAGACGATGGTGCGGGAGGAGAACGAGGGGATATAGCCCCCCTCTGAGAGCTTTACCTGCTGCCAGCCTGTTTCGATCCGCCGCCGCGCCAGCATGAGCGCGCGCTCAAACCCGTCCGCCGGCACCGAGGCCGGACGGCGCAGGAGCAACTGTGCGACATGCGGCAGCGACTGGCGCGCCTGCTCCCCCAGCACCGAGGCGTCCACCGGCACGTCGCGCCAGCCCAACAGCTCCAGGCCCTGCGCGCGCACGACGCGCTCGGCGATCTCCACCGCCTGCGTGCGCGGCGCGGCAGCACGCGGCAAAAAGAGCATGCCGACCCCCAAATCCCCCGCCGGCACGGCCGGCAACCCCAGCGACTTGAGGATCTTGGCGAACCAGGCCTGCGGAAGCTGGGTCTCGACCCCGGCGCCATCGCCGGTTTTGGCATCAGCGGACACCGCCCCCCGGTGCGTCACGTTGCAGACGCACTGGATGGCCCACTCCACGATCTGGTGGCTGGGACGCCCCTGGATGGAGGCGACAAAGCCGACCCCGCAGGAGTCTCGCTCGTACGTTGGGTGGTACAGGCCGATAGGCTTCATCTTTTCATCCTAAACTGAATATTTTAGCGCAATTAGGTCAGTGGCGCACCTGAAATTGGAGCGGACGTCCCTCCCCCGCACGGCCCCCAGGGCCGGCGCCTGGGCAGCCAGCGGGGCACGCCCTGCGCATACTGGTCGTAGGCAGGGCCGAAGCGACGGCGCAATGCCGGCTCTTCAACCCGCCGGACCAAGCACCAGCTCAGTGCGACCAGGAACGCGGCATACGCGCCCAGCGCGGCGGAGCGCAGGAGCAGCGCCTCGCCGGCCAGGATCAGCCAGGCCGCCCACACCATCGGGTTGCGCACATATTGATACGGGCCCATCGCCACCAGCCGGCGCGGCGGATCCAGCGGGAACGGCGTGCCCTGCCCGGCAGTCGTCAGCAGCCAGGCGCACCAGCCTCCCAACGCCAGGCCGTTGAGGAGCAGCCAGGCCCCGAACCATTGCGGCACACCCCAGGCGAGCGGGCGGCCGTCCCAGGCTCTCCAGATCCCCCAAGGGATCAGCCCCAGCACCGTCACCGGCGCCCACATCCAGCGCAGCATCCGCATCAGCCGCGCCAGCTCCGATAGCGCAGGACCAAGACCACCACCATCGTAAACAACGCCACGTTGGCGATCGTAAAGATCCGGAACACGGCATCGCTGGAGGCCAGCCCGGCCGGCAGCATCGCCACGAGGCATCCCCACACCCCGAAGACCCACGGCAGGCTGAGGTCCTGGGAGGATTTGCGCCGACAGATCCGCACCATCAGCGGGATATTCCACAGCGGCAGCAGCACCGCCGCCACCATGCCGATGGATTCGACGTTCATGGAGCGCCGCCCGTCAGCCGCCGCATCGCCGCTTCGTGGGCGGCTGGATCATAGGGATATTCTCGGTCCTGCCAGAACAGCAGCCAGCGATAGCCTTTCTCCGCCGCGGCCTGGAGCTGCGTGTCAACGCCATGGCGCATGTCCGCCTCGGTGATGCCGACCTCAACACCGTCAGGAATGTTCAGGTCCCAGACGGCCGGCAACTGCTGCACCGGCACGTAGGCGTGAAAGGTCATGATCCAATGGATGGGCTGGTCGTGATAGCGCTTCAACAGGTAGAGCCAATAGACCAGGTCCGTGTATTCAAACACGCCCACCGTGACGGTGGCACCCGGCGCCTCCTGCACAATCGCGTCCGCGAACGCCTCGATAAACCGCTGGCGCTGCCGCTCCGTCACCCCGCCGACGTTGCCGATTTCGTTCACCAGGTCCCACACCAGCGGTTCGCCGTGGATCGTGGCCCTGCCGAACCGACGCAGCAGCGGCCGGAAGGCGTCAATCAGCGTGGCAGCCGCCTTCGGATCGAGGATGGCGTCGCGCAGCGCATCATTCTGGATCGCGCCGTCAATCAACGTCAGGATATGGTACCGCTGGTCGTTGGCCTCAGCCAACCCCAGGTAGGCGTCCAGCGCGTCCAGCTCGCGCTGGCCGACCCGCACCCCTCCGCTCACGCTGCGGGTGTCAAATCCTCCCATTAAGCGGAACGCATGGAACCCATGCTGCTGCTGCGTCTGAAACACCTGGGAGGCGATCGGCTGAACCTCCGCCCACCGGTGGAAATCCCCGTACCGGAAGTAGCGGCCCGCACCGGTCTTCAGTTGCGCTAAGGGAATCGGGCGCACCCGGCCTGGCTCCGCCTCCACGTCCCGCCGCATGATGGGTGTCACGATGGCCGGCTCCGCCGACACCGCCTCGCGCGGTTCCACCGTCATCTCCTCGATCTCCACCACCCCCTGCAGCCGGTACGACGCCGGGGCCGCCCCCGGCGTTCCGATCTTCAGGCCGATCTCCCGCAGCCCTTCCTTCGGATCAAACCCGGTTTGCGTCCACCCCTGCCGGGACACATCGAAGGCGGTGGGGCTGTAGCTGAGCTGCAGGGTACCGTTCGAGGCATAGTGGGGATTCTCAGGCGAGATGAGGCCGTCGGACCAGGAGGTGTTCTGCCACCGCCCCTGCGCATCCTTGGCCCAGATTTGGATGGCGCTGAACGGGCGCTGCACGAACTGCGGCGGCACCTTCACCGTCACGCGCAGGCGCGCCCGCCGAAAATCCACCGGCCGGCCAAAGTCGTAGCTGGTCGTCTCGTGCTTCGCCGCGGGGCCGCGCAGGTCCACGTCCACGTGCGAAGGCCAGCGCACAGAGGGCAAGGTCCCGCACCCCCAGACCATCGCCAGGGCGCATCCGATCGGTAACCGACGCCACGTCATAAGAGAAGAGATTGTAGCACGCCGCAGCCGGAGTTGCAGCGTCGCAGCATCTTGAGCATGTCCATCTCGCCGGCTTCATGCTATAATCCGGTCTTGGCGATGGAGTTCGCCATGAACCGCCCAAGTGGGCTGATAACTCCTACGTATCAGGAGTGCAGCCGCCTGGGCGGTTTCCGTTAAGGCGCAACGAACGAGGTTGACCAATGCAAAAGTGGCTCATGCTCCTGCTCGGAGGGGTCTGCGGAACCGCGGGGCGGTACGCCCTGGCGGGAACGGTCTACCGTTGGTTGGGCACAGATTTTCCGTATGGGACGCTGGCGGTCAATGCGCTGGGGTGCCTGGTGATCGGCGCGCTGAGCACGCTGGCTGAGCAGAAGCTCTGGCTCACACCCGACGCTCAGCTATTCTGGATGGTTGGATTGTTGGGGGCGTTCACGACGTTTTCCACCCTGATCTACGAAAGCTGGCGGCTCATGCAGGATGGCGAAATGCTGCTGGCCGGTCTTAACTTATTGGGCAGCCTCGCCGTGGGGCTGTTGGCGCTCTGGGTGGGCCATCTGGCGGCGTCACTCTTGTAACCGCCGTTCACCTTCAGGGCTACAGGCAGTGTTCGGGGAGGGAGAGCGGGTCGAGGACGCTGCAATCGTCGAGGATGCCGGTGGTTTCTTCTGCCGTGGTCGCGTCGGGGTCCACCTCGCTTCCCGTGCCCAGCAGCGCATCGCCGAGGGTGTCGCTGCCGGCACTCACATCAACCGTGAGGCTGTCATCGCTGGCGGTGGTGCCGGCATCGAGCGCGGTCGTGTCCGTGATCACGCCGGCATCGAGCGCCACGCCGGTTTCCCCTGCCACCGTCTCCGTGGCGCCACTGAGGTCAGTACCGGTGGTCACGTCCGTTTCCACCACCGGCTCTCCGCCAACACTCAGATCGGTGCTCACTTCGCCGGTGCTGGTATTGGCATCCAGGTTCAGGTCAATCAGGTTGCCGGACGTGCCCGTGTCGGTGCTGCCGGTGTCAGTTCCGCCGCCAGTGCCACCGCCGGTTCCGCCACTGGGTGGCTCGACGCTGCCAGGGCCAGTGTCGCCACCGCCCAGGGATCCGCTGCCGGTGCCTGTTTCCGTGCTCGCGGAGCCACCGGCACCGCCTCCACTCTGCGCACCACTGGTCTGCGGGCCGCCGCCAGCGCTCGTGCTGGGGCCGGTTGAAGCTGGCGAGCCGACACCTCCGGTTGATTGCGGCCCGCCACCGGGCCTGGCCGCGCCGGCTCCACGGGAGCCGCTGGTCACGCCACCGGCGTCTCGAGGACCGTGGGCGCCGCCCGGCTTGGCCACCCCAGAGTGAGACGCCGCGGCGCCCTGGCCGCCTGGCGCGAGCATCCGGCTGCCTTCTTTCAAACCACCCAGCGCGTGGTCAACGGCCATATCGCGCTCGTGTTGCGTCTCGGCGCGTGCCGGCGCGGCCTGGCCTGCTCCCATGAGAGCCAGCCCAACCGCGAACACGCTGATGCGTGAGGGTGTCATCGCTCAATAGGCAACGATCACTTCGACCCCGGCGAGATGCCGCGTGCGGTCGAAGAAATCGTTGCGGTTGTCGTTGTTGATAAACCGATACAACGCCCGCGTGGCCACGTGCGCATTCCAATGATAGGTCAGCGCGGCATAGAGATCAAACCGGGCGTCGCGGCGCCGCTCCGTGTCGAGCGAGGAGCGCGAGACAAACCGCGGATACCGGCCCCACTCGAAGCCGGTGGAGAGGTCGACATCGGTCTTCAACACGCCCGGCACGGGCGTATGGATGCCCACACGACTGGCCGCGCCCCGGCGCGTGAAGTCGGCTCCGCGCGTTTGGTCCAGATTGATCTCTTGGCTGACAAAGAGATACCGGCGGAAATCGGCGGTGTAGAGATAGTGCGTGAGACCCAGCCCGCCGCGAAACCCGTCGCGCGAGGTCTGCGGCGGATTGGGGCCGTCCGGGCCGAAGTTGGCGAACGAGAACCGGTTGTACAGATGGGTCCGGGTGTGCGGCGTGAAGGCCGTGTCCGCGCTCAGGAGAAAGCGGTTGATGATGGAAAAGAGATCGCTGCGGAGGAAGTTGACGCGGGCGCCATACCGGCCGCCCAGGATGACGGCTTGGCGTCCGACTTCCACCCGCCGCTTGCCCACGAGCGCCATGCCTTGCATGGTGGTGTCGACTGCGTCCGTCGCGCCGTCGTGAAAGAGCTGCCGGCTCAGATACAGCACGTCCAGCCGGCCGGCGGGCTTGAGGACCAGCGGATAGCCCACGGTCAGATCCAGCGGAATCTCCCACCCGTGTTTCTCGTTGCCCTGGCCCGCCAGGGCTTTGTCGTTGGACTTGAGTAACGGGTTGCTGTCGTATTTGAGGCCGGTGAGCCCGACGGCATAGAGCCGCTGCTCCGGCGCTTTGACGCGCTTGCCGGTGACGCGCAACCGATTGAGCTGCGCCTGCGCCCATTGGCGATAGGGCGGTGAGTCGCCGTGTTGAGCGACCCAGCGCCATTGCTTGGCGGCGGCCTCGGATTGCCCGTCTTGCAGATACGCCTGCCCGAGAAAAACGCGGGTGGGCGCGTGGCGCGGATCGTTCGACAAGAGCCGGCGATAGAGGAGAATGGCTTCTTTGGGGCGGCCGAGCTGCGCCAGCACGCGCGCTCGATAGCGGAGAATCAAGGGGTCGTCCGGGTAGGTCTTGAGGAGCGCGTCAAGCGCGTTGAGCGCGCTGGGGTAGTCCTTGGCGTGGAAGAATCTAGCAAATGGGCTGGCGAGAAACTCGTCCGTGGAAATGCGTGGAGCGCGGTCAGCCGGCGAATGGCCCGGCTCGTGAGCGGCATGCGCCACGCTGCCCGTGCCGCAGATCATCAACATGGCCCCGCTCACGATGAATCGTTTGAGCGCGCTGATTGAGGTCAGGCTTTCGAGTGACCAAGCGTCCGCATCAAGCTACGCTCCACTCTACGAGCCGCGAATACCCTTGTCAACATCCTCTTCGAGAAGATGCGTCAGGGATTCACCTGGGACGTGCACTGGGCGCAGCGCACCGCTTTCGAGGGAATCTGCGAGAGGCAATACGGACAATCCTTCACCGCCGACGCGGCCGCGGCGGCCCTGATGCCCTTCCATCGGTTGATCGGCTTGATGAGGCAGAACATCACCAGGGCGACGATCAAGAAATTGATGACGTCATTCACAAAGATGCCGTAGTTGATCGTCGCCGCACCCGCCGCTTTCGCTTGCGCCAAGGAGCGGTAAGGCGTCCGGCTCAAATTGATGAACAGGCTGGAGAAATCAACTTCGTTCAGCAGGAGCCCGATCGGCGGCAGGAGGATATCGCTGACCAGCGAGGCCACGATCTTGCCGAAGGCCGTGCCCAGAATCACCCCGACAGCCATATCCACCACGCTGCCCCGCATGACAAACGCTTTGAACTCATCCCACATGTGTCGTCTTCCTCCTCAGCCATGCATCGAGGCTCCATTTCCCCGCCCCGTGCGCCGCGAAGAACAGGAAGATGAAACAGAACAACACGGCGGGCTCGCCGTGGTTCTGGATGGGCCAGAACCCCCTGGGTTGGTGGAATTGAAAGTAGGCGACCGCCATCTCCCCTGACAGCAAGAAGGCGACGGGCTGCGTCAAGAGCCCGAGCAGGATCGCCGCCCCACCGTAGAGTTCCAGCGCGCCCCCAATCCACGTCTGCGACATGAACGCGGGATGTCCCCCGAACTGGGCCGGCACGCCGTCGAACCAATCAAAGATCTTCATGCCTCCGGCGTGAAGAAACAGCAGCCCCGACACCACGCGCAGCAAAAAGACCGCGATGGATCTTGCCCGCTCCGTGTTCATGTCTTCTCCTTTCTGTTGAAGGGTGGAGAAAGAGAATGGGGTCCAACGCCAGACGCGAGCGCCACCAGAGTTCGCTTCCCTGGGACATGGATCTGGAGGAGGTCGCCAAGCAGCCGCCTCATATGATTGTATTCGTTCCCTGCTCGGTGGTCTACCGGAGGCGTCGGCGTGCCAAAATCCTTACCCCCACTTCACCTCATAGCTGACACTGCGGCCCCCAGCTGGATTCTGAACGAGCAGCCCCTTCTCCAATAGATCGGAGATTTCCCGGAACGCTGTGGCGCGACTGACCTTGGCGATCGCCACGTATTTCCGAGTGGTCAGGCCACCTTGAAAACCACCTTTGCCGGCATCCAGCAATCGGTTGAGGACTTTTCGCTGGCGCGGGTTGAGGTCGAGTTGGCTATGCCGCTGCCAAAAGGTCGCCTTGGCCAGCACATCGGCCGTGAGTCGCTCGGCGCGCTCCACCGCCCGGGTGTAGCAGCCCACGTACCACTGTAGCCAGGGTGTGACGTCCCCATCGCCTTTTTGGCTGGTCTCCAGCACCCGGTAGTAGGCGTTGCGCTCGTCCATGATCTGAGACGACAGGCTGTAGTACCGGCTCGGCTGGCGCTCATCTTGGGCCAAGGCCATCTCTGTCAGCGCGCGGGCAATCCGGCCATTGCCATCTTCAAACGGATGGATGGTCACGAAATACAGATGCGCCAGGCCGGAACGCAGCAGGCCGTCATCGCGCAGGGCGCTGGTTTTCCACCAGGAGACGAACCGCTTCATTTCTCGCTCGACGCGCTGGCCGGGCGGCGCTTCATAGTGCACCCGCTCCCGTCCAACAGCCCCGGAGACCACCTGCATCGGCTGCTCAGACCCGCGCCATTGTCCTGTACGGATCTTGCGCAACCCTGAATAGCCGGTTGGAAACAGCGCTGCCTGCCAGCGCTTGAGCCTGGCGGCCGTGAGCGGGGTCTCGTAGCGCTGTGTTGCGTCCAACAGTACCTCGACCAGACCGTCCACCGATCGGTTGGCCGGTATCAACCCGGCAGTCGGCAGCCCCAAATGCCGAGCGACGGATGACCGCACCGACTCCCGGCTGAGGCGCTCTCCTTCAATCGCCGAGGTCGTGACCGCCTCTTCGGTCAGTATATCGACCTGCGCCTCACGGTTGAGCTTAAAGCCAAGGCTGCCGACTTTGGTCAGGAGCTTGCCTTGCGCCAGGCGCGCCTGGCTCACCAGCGGAAGGAGGGCCTGGCTATTCCAGCGCAACGCGGGCCAGTGTTTGAGCTGCCAGAGATAGGTCATAATCGCCTCATTAATCGCTTCATATTATGAAGCAATTATGCCCTACAATCGCTTCAGGTGCAA
>JAHFGX010000009.1 GCA_023247215.1 Candidatus Omnitrophota bacterium | reverse complement strand
CACGCGATCGCAAGGAAGTGCGGCAGTTGCCAGAGGAAGACAATCGCCCCGACGAGCCACGCGGCCAACGGCAGCGCGCCGCGCGCCGCGGCCCATCCGATGAGCGGCGGCAGCGCGCCGGGGACCGCCCCGGCGAGCGTGCACAGCGAGGTGCGCCGTTTCAGCGGCGTGTAGACCAGCACGTAGCTGATCACCGTCAGCGCCGCCAGCCAGGCGGTCAGCGCGTTGACGGTGAGCGCCAGCCAGCCGCAGCCGAGCGCGGCCGCCGCAAGGCCGAAGGCCAAGGCCGAGGACGGGGCCATCCTGCCGGCGGGCAACGGGCGGGATTTGGTGCGATGCATCAGCGCATCCGCGTCCCGCTCCCACCACTGATTCAACGCATTCGCTCCCCCGCCGGCGAGCGCGGCGCCGAGCAGCATCGCCCCCAAGCGCCCCCAATCCATCGAGTGGCGCGCGCCAAGCGTGTAGCCCACGGCGGCCGTCACCAGCGCCAGCGCCGTCAACCGCGGCTTCGTCAGCTCCAGGTAGTCGCGCCATTTCATCGGGAAGCTCATGAGATTTGCGCCTGATGGGTGGCGTGGTGCGCCGCGACCGCCGTCACGCAGACGGCGGCCAACAGCACAGCGCCGATGAGGACGTGGCCCGCGCTCAACCAGGCCCACTGCGCGCCGGTGCGCCACACCACCACACCGATGGCGCCCTGCGCCACGACGAGCCACGCCAGAAACGATGCGCGAATGCGCCAGCGGGCCGGCAACTCCGGCGCGTGCCGCAGGCTCGCGGCCAACCGCAGCAAGGAGACGATCGCCACCACCGCCCAGGCCGCGTGAGCCCACACGAACCGGCCGGTGTGGCGGATCACCGCCCCCAACACCAATTGGATGAAGAGCGCGGCCATCGCCTGCAGCCCCCGCCGGCGGATGAGCGGCGCGCCGGCTCCCCATCCCCCAACCCGCGCCCAGGCCGGCGAGGTCACGAGCGCCACGCACGCCAACCCGGACAAGATGAGCTGCCCCAGGCACGCGTGGGCAATGGAGATCGGGGCCGGCAGCACCCACAGCACCGTCAGGCCACCGAGCACGGCCTGCGTGAGGACGGCGGCGAAGGCCCCGCCGGCCAGCCACCGCACCCATCGTCGAGCATCCGCCCGCCACGTCCACACGGCCAGCGTCCCCACCATCAGGCCCACGAGTGCCGCGATCAGCCGGTGCGTATGCTCGTAGCGGATGCCGCCCACCATCGGAGGAAACATCGTCCCGTAGGAGAGCGGCCAATCCGGCACGGACAGCCCGGAGTCGGTCGAGGTCACGAGCCCCCCCGCCGCCAGCAGGATCAGCGTCATCGCGACGGTGAGTTTCGCAAATTGATGTCGCGTCATGGTATGTATCTCGTTCAGGCGTGGAGAGCGCTGGAGCGGCGCCTCAGAAATTCGAGCGGGCATGGTGCCGAACGCAGTGAGGCGAGCGAGAATTTCTGTGGAGCGCAGCGAGCCACGCTGGGGCGAGCCAGCGATGCCGCGAAGCGCTCTCCACGCCGACCTCAGGCGGCGTTCTGCGCCACCCAATCGGTCGCGCGCCCGGGCACGCTGTACTCATAAGGCCCGTGAAAGACCGTCGGAGGCGTGGCAAAGTTGCCGTGCGGAGGGGGGGAGCTCGTGGCCCATTCCAGCGTCGTCGCCTCCCAGGGATTCTCGGGGGCGCGCTTGCCCTTGAACAGGCTCCAGAAGAAATTCACCATGAAGATGAACTGCGTCACCACCAAACAGAAGGCGCTGACGCTCATCATCCGGTTCAGCGGCCCGAAGTGCGCCAGGTGGGCGTACTGCGACCAGTCGTAGATCCGCCGCGGCATCCCCCCGATCCCCAGGATGAACATCGGGAACATCACCGCGTTGAAGAAGAGGAAGGATAGCGCCCCGTGCGCGAGCCCCAGCCGCTCGTTCATCATGCGGCCGAACATCTTCGGAAACCAGTAGGTGATGCCGGCGAAGGCGCCGAACAGGCTGCCGCCGAGCAGCACGTAGTGCAGGTGGGCGACGATGAAGTAGGTGTCATGCAGATAGATGTCTACCGGCATCGAGGCCGCGAAGATGCCCGTCAGGCCGCCCACCAAAAAGAGCGACAGGAACGCGCACGCATGGAACATGGGCGTCGTCAGGCGGATCGAGCCGCGCCAGAGGGTCGCAAGCCAGTTGAACATTTTGACGCCGGTGGGCACGGCAATCACCATGGTCGCGGCCATGAAGCTCGTGCCCAGCGCCGGGTTCATGCCGCTGACGAACATATGGTGCGCCCACACCAAAAATCCCAGCACCGCAATTCCGGAAATCGCGTAGACCATCGAATGATAGCCGAAGAGCGGCTTGCGGGAGAAATTCGCCAGGATGTCCGACACGAATCCCATCGCCGGCAGGATCATGATGTAGACGGCGGGGTGCGAATAGAACCAGAACAGGTGCTGCCACAACAGCACCTGGCCGCCGCTGTGGCCCGTCCAGGGCACCCCGTCCACCACCATGCCGGCCGGCAGGAAGAAGCTCGTGCCCAGGCCGCGGTCCAGCAGCAGCATGATGACGGCGGAGGCCAGCACCGGGGTCGCCAACAGCGACATGATGGCCGTGATGAAGAGCGCCCAGATGGACATCGGCAGCCGGAAGAAGGTCAGGCCCTTCGCGCGCAGGTTGATGATGGTGGCGATGTAGTTGATCGCGCCTATGATCGAGGAGGTGCCCACGAAAATCACGCTGACGATCCAGCAGGTCTGCCCCGCCCCCAAGGTCGCGCTCAAGGGGGTGTAGGACGTCCATCCGGCCGACGCCGCGCCGCCTTCGACGAAGAACCCGGCCAGCATGATCACGATCGCCGGAGGCATCAGCCAGTAGGAGGCCATGTTCAGCCGCGGGAAGGCCATGTCGGGCGCCCCGATCTTGAGCGGGATGAGGTAATTGCCGAACGCCCCGACGAGGATCGGGATGATCCCGAAAAAGATCATGATGCTGCCGTGCATGGTAAAGAGCATGTTGTAATACTCCGGCACCATCACGCCGCCCGGCATGCCATTCGGGGCGATCTGTTCCATGAACGGCAACGGGTGGCCCGGCCAGCCCAACTGCCAGCGCATCAGCGCCGCCAGCAACCCGCCGAAGAGCAGCATCACCAGGCTCGTGATGAGGAACTGGATGCCGATGACCTTATGGTCGGTGGAGAACACGTAGGTGCGCCAAAATCCGGCGCGGGAGGGGGCGGAATGCTGGGCCGGGCTCATGCGCTCTGCTCCTGTTGCACCTGCTTCAACCACGCCTGGAAGGCGTCGGGGGTCTCGATGACCACGAACCCGCGCATCCGGTAATGGCCCAACCCGCACAGCTCCGCGCAGACGATCTCAAAGTTGCCGGTGTTCGTCGCCTGCACCCACATGCGGCCGGTCATGCCCGGCACCGCGTCGCGCTTCAACCGGAACTGCGGGAGGAAGAGGCTGTGGATGACGTCCTTCGAGCTGAGATTGATGAGCACCACCTGCCCGACCGGCAGATGAAGCTGGTTGATCGTTTCCACGTCGTCGGTGGTATGGAGCCGGCCGTCCGGGCCCGGGTAGCGGATGTTCCAGGCGAACTGCTCCGCCTTGATCTCCAGCTCCAACTGATGCGGTGGAGGAGGGCCTTGGATATAGGCCCACACGCGCTGGCTGGCCAACGCCAGGTAGAGGACGATCGCCGCGGGAATGACGGTCCAGATGATCTCGGCCCGCACGTTGCCGTGGACATACGCCGCCGCAACACCGTCCCGTCGGCGATACCGGATTAAGAACCACAGCAGGGCCCCTTCCACGAGGAAGAAGATCGCCCCCGTGACGGCCAGCACGATGACAAACAACCGGTCCACCTGGGCGCCGTAGCTGGACACCGCCTCCGGAAACCAGAACCTTGCCCCGCCGGAGCCGAAGGCCCAGGCCGGCTCGGCCGCCAGCAGCAACAGTAAAAGTGTCAGACACTTTTTGTGCGGGAAAAAGTGTCTGACACTTATTCGCGTCATCCGGAGAAGTCAAAATCCACAGACGCCGTCTCGCCGTCGCCCACATGCGCCGTTTTCGTCTGCGTGCCGAACCTCTCATGCCACGCTTCCACGGTATAGTCTCCCGCCGGCAGCCTGTTCAGCGAAAATCCGCCGTCCTCGCCGCTCACGCTGAAGTAGGGATGCGGCAGGACCCCCACGTACGCCGCCATCCAGGGATGGACGTTGCACGCGCACTTCACCATGATCTCCTGCGCGGTGAACTGTTTTTTGCTCTTCATCCCCTGCACGGGCTGGGCGATGTTGAACGGCTTGCTGTTCGCGGGCTTGCAGTTGACGTTGTGCAGGGTGGCGTCGCCGTTCACGATCTCGAGGGGCTGGCCAACTTGAATCCCCATGACGTGCGGCTGGTACATGCAGCCGTGCTGATTCAGCACCACCGCGTCCGCCGGGGGCGCGAAGGTCTGGCCCTCCAACCCCGACTTGACATAGACGAACACATGTTGCAGCGTCCCGTTCGGATTGACGACCACGTCCTGCTTGGACACCGGCTCCTTGTGCTGCAGTTGGCATTGCGGGTCGGCATCCATCTTGATGTGCGTCGCGGCCGGCTGCGCGCCGGAAAATTTCACCGTGCCGCGGATAGTGCCGGACCCGGCGGGGGCCGGCGCCACCCCGCTGCCCTCAGTGGCCTGCGCCAACCGCACTGGCTTCGCGCCGCCCTGCTCTTGGCTCGTGGCGGCCGCATCCTGAGGGCGGCTGCCGCAGCCGATGGCCACCAGCACGCCGGCCAGGAACATCCATGTGTACTGAGGTTCGCGTCGCATTGTGCTGTCCTCCGTTGAGAATCGGTTACGACTGCTACTTCGTGCTGGCCTTGGCATCCTTACTGCGAGGCGTGAGCCTTGGCCGGCTCGGCATCCATCACCACATCCACCCAGCTTGAGGTCGCCCGCTGGCCGGCGTTGCCGCCGTCCCAGACCGCAAAGGCGAGGGGCGTGAAGCGTCCGGGGGTGATCTGCGCCGCGTTCGGCAGATTGGCCGGTGCCAGCGGCCGCGTCATCATCACCCGCCACTGGCCATCCTCATAGGCCGCTTGGGTGTCCAGCGGCACGGCTTGGGACGCGCCTTGCAGCAAGGTGTCGTACCGCCGGACCACGCCTTCGTTCGTCTTCAAGGACTTCGCCGACCAGACGCACAGGTCCAGCGGCGGCGAGAAGCGCATCGGCCAGAGCTGCAGCGTCACGCTGTCGCCCACCACCTTGGCGGACGGCAGGGCGAGGGCCAGCCCGTCCGGCGAGTCGCCTCGGTCGTCGCTTGGATCCTGCCAGCTGATCAGAAATCGAGCGGCCGCACCGTCATGGACGACGCGGAAGGAGACGGCGCTGACCGTTTGCGGGAGGGCCCATTCGCCCTGCTCGTTCATGGCGTTGCGCAGCCGGACGTCCACCCGCGGGACGCGCTGCCAGCGCGGGTCGTCCAGGGACGCGGGCAGCCCTTCGCGCGCCAGCGGGGCGTGCGCGATCATGCTCCAGTTCGGGTCCTGCTGCAGCGACCGGACGTAATAGGCCAGTTGCCAGGCGTCGTTCGGCGAGGCGGCTTCGGCATAGGAGGGCATCGGGGTGCCGTCAATGCCGGCGAGCACCCGCGTGACAATCGCTTTCGTGTCGCTGCCGCCGCGGTAGTTCCATCCCTGCGTCAGGTCGGCGGGACGAGTCGCGCGGCCCCAGGTATCCGTCAGCGACGGAGCCGAGGTGCCATTCCCCCGTCCTTGCGCGCCGTGGCAGGCGGCGCAGCCCATCTTCTCATACGCGCGCTTGCCGGCCGCCAAATCCGCGTGGCGCGGGCCGGGATCGCGCCCCAAGTCCACCGGCTGCGCCGGAGCATCTTGCTCAACGGAGGAGAGGGATTTGACGTAGTAGACGAGCTGCCAGCGCACGGCTTCATCCAGGTGGCGCCAGTCCGGCATGCCGCTGCCCGGGAGACCGTTGGTCAGCGTGCGGAAGAGGTCCTCGTCGGTGGGCGCGGTGCCGGTGGCGGTGGAGCGGAATTTGAACACGCCTTCGGTCAAATTGCGGGGGCGCGGGTACAACCGCTTCGCATCGTACCCATCGCCGGCGGCCTGCGGCCCGTGGCAGCGGGCGCAATACTGCCCGTACGCGGCCCGGCCGGCCGCAAGATCCGGCTCAGGCTTCGCAGCTTCGGCTTGGGGGCTCAGCGCCCACCCGCTGACGCTTGCCACGCCCAGGAGAAGGGCAAGCGCCGCGCTCGGTTGTCTACGGTGTCCCACGAGGAATGGCCTTGTTGGTAACCCGACGATTGCGTGGCGGATCTATGATTCAGTCAGGTTATTCTATCGAACGGAGGAAGTGGCGTCAAACACCCGGCGCGCGCGCTTCGGAGGGCGGCCCTTCCCGCAATGGCAGGCGGGCTTCCATCGCTTCGACTTGCTCGGAGAGGCGTTTCAGTTGCGCCACGAGCTTCGGCAGCCGGCTCAGATAGACGCCCTCTTCGATGGTTTGCTTGATCGGGCGGTGGGGGTAGCCCCAGATCGTCTCGCCGGATTGGACGTCCCTGATGATGATGGTTCCGCCGCCGGCCTTGACCCCGTCCCCGATCCGTACGTGATCCACCACGCCCACCTGGCCGCCGAGCACGGACCCCTTGCCCACCGTGACGCTGCCGGCCAACCCCACCTGGCCGCACAAAATCACATGCTCCCCGATGGCGTTGTTGTGGGCGATTTGGACCAGGTTGTCCACCTTCGCGCCCCGCCGCACGATGGTCGTGCCGAAGGTGGCGCGGTCCACGCACACGTTGCAGCCCAGCTCCACGTCGTCTTCGATCACCACCGTGCCGAGTTGCGGGATCTTTTGGTGGTGATCGCCCATCCAGACGTAGCCGAACCCGTCGCCGCCCACGACCGACCCGCCGTGGATGATGACGCGGTGGCCGATCGTCACGCCCTCCATCAGCACGACGTTGGGCCCGATCCAGCACTGCTCGCCGACCGTCACGCCCGCGCCCACATGGACCCCAGACTCAATGATCGTGCCGCCGCCGATTTTGGCCCGCTCCCGGATGACGGCGCATTCCTTGACCGCCGCGTTCGGCGCCACGGCCGCCGACGGCGCGACCACGGCCGACGGGTGCACGCCGCCCGTCGGGCGGGGCGGCTGGTAGAAGATCCCCATCGCCTTGACGAACGCCTCCCGCGGCTGCGCCACTCGCAGCAGGTTCTTGCCGGCCACCGGGCCGACCGTCAAGGACACAATGATCGCCGCCGCCCGCGTGCGCTCGATGCCTTTGGCATACCGGCCCTCGGCGAAGGTCAGCTCTCCGGGCCGGGCCAACTCCAGCGCGTTCACGCCGGAGATCGGCTCCTCCGGGTTGCCGAGCAGCTCGGCCCCAAGGCGCTCCGCAATCACTCGCAAGGGATGCGACATGTGGATTAGCCTAACATATCCCCCGGCTGATTGACCACCGATTTTTCGCGTCGCCGCTCGACGACCAGGGCGGCTTCCCGACAAAAAACGGGGTTACGGCAGACGCCGTAACCCCGTGGCACGGTGAATTGGTAGCGGGGCCAGGATTTGAACCTGGGACCTTCGGGTTATGCGTGCCACTACAGCTTTCGCTGCTCCGTCCAACAGACGGATTTGTGGTCTGGACTATACCTTCACCCTGTTCCGACTGGAACATAGGGTGCCCGCCGTCTAGTCTCTACACCTGCCCCACGCAATTCGTCGTGGGGATTGGCTCGGTATTACCAGCGAAGGCTTCACCGACTTTGACGGGGATTGCCTCAGTCGTTACCGGCTGAGCGGCCCTGTTGAGCCCGACGAGCTACCTGACTGCTCCACCCCGCAGCGAAGACGAAACCTGATTATAACGTGTCGCGAGGATGCGGGTCAATGAGATTTGCCGGACCGCTCGGCATCGAGCGGGACGACGAGCTCGCCGGGCTTGGCGACTTTGAAGGTGGAGCGCACGAGGCCTTCCACATACGTCGTGTCGTGGGTCAGGCGCTCGCGCTCGGCTTGGAGGACTTGCTGCTCCGCCTCCAGCGCGCGGATGCGGGCGGCCAGCGTGTGGTGCTGCCACGACATCTGCAGCCACTGGATGGTCCCCGGCCCGAAGATCGCGGCCAGCAGGGCCAGGGCGATCAGCCACGCCGTGCGGCGCTGGGGAGGGACCGCGCGGAGGCGGGCGATGAGGGGCGTGAGAAGGGCCATTGGGTTCCGGCGTAGACGGCGCGCCGTCCAAGCTGCGCTTCGATGCGCAGCAGCTCGTTGTATTTGGCGATCCGCTCGCTGCGGGAGAGCGAGCCGGTCTTGATCTGCCCGGCGTTGGTGGCCACCGCCAGGTGGGCGATGGTCACGTCCTCGGTCTCCCCGGAGCGGTGCGAGATGATGGTACCGTATTGCGCCCGCTGCGCCATCCGGATCGCCTGCAGCGTTTCCGTCAGCGTGCCGATCTGGTTGACTTTGATGAGAATGGCGTTGGCCACCCCCTGTGCGATGCCGCGCGTGAGCCGCTGGACGTTGGTCACGAATAGGTCATCGCCGACGAGCTGCACGTGCCGGCCGATTTCCCGGGTCATGGCCTGCCAGCCGGCCCAGTCGTCTTCGCCCAGCCCGTCTTCGATGGACACCAGCGGGAACTTGCGCCGCCAGCCGCCGTACATGGCAATCAGCTCGGCGGCGGAGCGGACATGGTCCGGGTCGCTCTTCGTGAAGCGATAGCCGCCGTCACGGACCCACTCGGTGGAGGCGCAGTCCAGCGCCAGCAGCACGTGCCGGCCTGGCTGGTAGCCGGCGGCTTCAATGGCGTCGCAGAGCAGCTGCAGCGCCTCCTCGTGGGAGGACAAATTCGGCGCGAAGCCGCCTTCATCGCCCACGGTGGTCATCTGCTTGCGCTGCTTCAAAATCTTTTTGAGCGCCGCGAACACTTCCGTGCCCATCCGCAGCGCCTCGGAAAACCGCGGCGCCCCGACGGGCATGATCATGAATTCCTGGATGTCCAGCGTGTTGTCGGCGTGGGCGCCGCCGTTGATGATGTTCATCAGCGGGATGGGGAGCGTGCGGGCCTTCGTACCGCCGAGATAACGGAACAGCGGCAGCGAGCGGCTGGCGGCCGCGGCATGCGCGCACGCCATCGAAACCCCCAGCATCGCGTTGGCGCCCAGGCGGGATTTATTGGGTGTGCCGTCGAGCGCGTTGAGCCGGTCGTCAATCCTGCGCTGGTCAGAGGGATCGGCCCCTTTCAGGGCCTTGGCGATCGGCCCGTGGACGTTGGCCACCGCCTTCAAGACCCCCTTCCCTCCGTAGCGCTTGGGGTCCTGGTCGCGCAGCTCCAGCGCCTCATGGCTGCCGGTGGAGGCGCCGGAGGGCACCGCGGCGCGGCCCAGCGCGCCATCCGTCAGGAGGATCTCCACCTCCACGGTGGGTTGGCCCCGGGAGTCCAGGATTTCCCGAGCGGCCAGGGTACGAATGGTTGAGGGCATGGAGGGAATTATAGCCCAGGGCGATGGCCCAAGCAAGCCGGACGCGGAGAGAATCTGATCTTATTTACTATCAACAAATAAGCATCTGTACACGAATTCCCCACTTCGTTGACAGGTTCTGCGCCCGTGTGCTATAGTCATCAGTGACATGAAGAAACGCATTCCGTTCCTCAGAAAACTCCGGCTCCTCTGGGAACTCCATTGGGTCAAGCTCGCCTGCCTCGTGGTGATGCTGGTGTCCCTGTTGCTGCCGGTGTTTGTCTTGAGCAAGATCGATTCGTACCAGCGGCTCTACATCATGGCCCTGCTCTCCATCTTCCCCATTGAGGCGATCCTGAGCGCCGCCTTTTTCGTGGTGTTCCTCTACTGGCTCCACTATGGCGGCGGCAGCTTCTCGAAGATGAACAAGGCGATGGTCCGGGGCGACCAGGTGAACGTCCACTGGGACCAAGTGATCGGCATGGAAGAAGCCAAGCAGGAAGCCGGAGAAGTCGTCGAGCTGCTGAAGGACCACGTCCGGGTGCAGCAGATCGGCGGCAAGGTGCTGCGCGGCGTCCTCCTGTCGGGCCCGCCGGGCTGCGGAAAAACGTATTTGGCCAAAGCCATCGCGACGGAGTCCGGATTGCCGTTCCTGTCCGTCTCCGGGTCGGAGTTCATTGAGATCTTCGTCGGGACGGGCCCCGCGCGGGTCCGCAAGATTTTCAAGAAAGCGCAGCAGATGGCCCGCATCGAGGGCGGCTGCATCATCTTCATTGACGAACTCGACGCGGTCGGCACCTCGCGCGGCGCGGACCTGGGCTTCGGCGCGCAGACCGAGCGCAACAACACCGTCAACGAGCTGCTGGTCCAGATGGACGGCTTGGAAAGCGGTCGGTGCAACATCGTCGTGATCGGCGCCACCAACGCCAACGAGAGCGTGCTGGACCAGGCCCTGCTTCGGCCCGGCCGGTTGGACCGCAAGATTTACGTGGACCGGCCGGGATTGGAGGACCGCGACAAGCTCTACCAGTTCTACCTGAAGCAGGTGAAGACGGACCCGGCCGTGGACACCGCGCGGCTGGCGCGCCGCTCGGTCTGGAAGTCGCCGGCGGACATCGAGAACGTCGTCAAGGAAGCCGCGCTGATCGCCACGCGGAACAAGCGCGATGTGGTCACCTCGAAAGACATCTCCGACGCGCTGGAACGCATCGAGCTGGGCTTCAAGCGGCGGCGCAAGATGAACGAGGAGGAGCGGCGGCGCATCGCCTACCACGAGTCGGGGCACATCGTCGTGACCTACCTGCTCCATCCGACCGACGACGTCTTCAAGGCCTCCATCATCTCCCGGCGGGACGCGCTGGGGGTCGTGTACCACCAGCCGCGCGAAGAGCTGTTCACCTCCAGCCGCGACCGCATCCTCGCCAACATCAAGGCGGCGCTCGGCGGCTACATGGCGGAGAAGCTCAAGTTCGACTCCACCTCCGACGGCGTGGCGGCGGATTTCCAGAACGCCATGCTGCAGGCGCACCAGATGGTCTGGCGGCTGGGCATGGGGAACAACGGGTTTATCGGCGACTATGAAATCCTGCTCGGCTCCTCCATGTTCCGCGGCGCCAGCCAAGGCGAGCGGCTCTCGGATCGCACCAAAGAGCGCCTCAACGAGGAGACGCACGCGATCCTCCTGCAGTGCCTCAAAGACGTCGAGGGGCTGCTGCGAAGCGAGGACCGCCTGTTGGAGCGCTTTGCCCAAGAGCTGCTGAAGAAAGAAGAGCTCGACTACGATGAGATCGAAGCGATTTTCGTCGAATACGGCAAGCAGCGGATCTTTCCGCCGGCTTCCTCTCCCGCCTAACCGGCGCCTTCCCATGGGCTCCTCAACGCGCCTGCTGGCAGCAGTTCTGAGCCTGCTCCTCATCTCCGGATGCGCCCCGTCGTACCGTCGGGAGGACGTGGCCCGTTCCGTGCAAGAGCTCTGCCAGATCGAGCACCACCTGGACGTCTCCGCCCGGCAAGTCGGGGACACCGTGGCCGTGCACTTGCGCTACGAGGGCATTTTGGAGCGGCAGGGCAACCAGATCGGCCTGGCCTCCAACGCCAATGAAGTGCTGGGCAACGTGCTGGAGGTGCTGCATCGGGTCCTCTTGAGCTCCCAGCCGATGATGCGCTTCTACCTGCTGCTGGTGTCCGACCCGAAGGTGCCCGGCGCGTATCTGACGATCGTACGGTACGTGGAGGACGTGCGGCGGGCCAACGCCAATATGATTCCCCCCACGGAGCTGTTCGCCCGGACCATCCTGGATTTGAAGTATGACGCCAACATGCCCATCATCAACTTCGACCAGGTCGTGCTGAACGACATTCAACTGCAGCAATTCTTGAGCTGGCAGCTGGCCAAGCGCATCCAGGGCCACCTGACCACCGCGTTGCAGCAGCAGGGCTTATCGGTGGCGGATGTGGGCCCGTGCCAGGGGGATTTCCGCAATGGGGAGTTTGTGTTCACGTTGAACGTCAACGTGCCGGCCGATTCGGCCAAGCAACCGGACGTGACGCAGCGGATCTTCCAAGAGGCGACCGGCGTGATCTCGAAGGTGCTGGCGGGCTACCGGTTCGACGCGTTCAACGCCATCCGGCTCCTCCACCCCTCCACCGGGCGCAGCCTGCTGCTGCCCCGCTCCAGCCTCGATCTCTTCAGGTAGCGCGGACGGTCGCGCTGCGGCCGCGCAGGCGCAGGCGGCCGGCGAGCAGCGACTGGACCGCGAGGGGATAGAGGCGATGCTCGACGCGGTGCACCCGCGCGAGCAGCGACGATTCCGTCTCGCCCGGTCGGATGGCTACGGCTTCCTGCAGCACGATCGGCCCATGGTCCACTTCCTCATCCACCAGATGCACGGTCACGCCGGTGACTTTCGCGCCCCAGGCCAGCGCATCGCGAACCGCGTGCGCGCCGGGAAACGCCGGCAAGAGCGCCGGATGGATGTTGAGAATGCGCCGAGGGAACTGCCGTACGAACGCCGGCGACAGCACGCGCATAAACCCGGCCAGGCAGATCAGGCGGACGCGGTGCGGCGCGAGGGCGGCGATCAGGCGGCGGTCAAATACGTTTCGAGAGGGAACACCGGCGCGCTGGATCACCACGGTTGGAATGCCCGCGCGGGCGGCGCGCACCAGCGCGAACGCCTTCGGTTGATCCGAGACCACGACGACGATGCGCGCCCGGAGGCGGCCGCGCCGTGTCGCGTTGATGAGGGCCTGCAAATTGCTGCCGCGGCCCGAGCAGAACACCGCCAGGGCCGGGAGCGGCGTGGTCTTAGGCGAGGAGCTTTTCAATGCGACGGACCAACTCTTGCTTGGGCTGGACGCCGACGATCCGGTCCACCTCTTGCCCGTTCTTGAACAGCAGCAGGGTGGGAATGTTCATGACGCGGTATTCGGCGGCGATCTGCGGGTGCTCATCCACATTCAGCTTCCCGATCACCACGCGGCCCTGGTAGGTTCCGGCCAGCTCCTCCACCAGCGGCGCGACCATCCGGCACGGCCCGCACCAGGCGGCCCAGAGATCCACCAACGCCGGGGCGGACGATTTCAAGACCAGCTGGCCGAAGTTTCCGGCCGTGAACTCCACAGCGGCGCCTGCCATCAGACGTCCCTCCTCGCGTATTCGGCTTCTTCAGTGCGGGCACTCCGTCCGGCCGCACCCGTTGACATCCTATTATAGCGCACAATCAGCGTGGGAAGGCTTCTCGCAGGCCCCCATCCACCGGAAGGAAACAGCCGGTCGTCTTGGCGGACCGCGCGGAGATCAGGAAGGCGACGGCTTCGGCGACATCGCGTGGCAGCACTTTGGCGCGCAAGAGGTTGCGCTGCTGATAAAACGCTTCCAGCGCGGCGGGCGCCAAGCCGTAGCTGCGGGCCCGGTCCGGCGCGATCGTCTGCCACAACCCTGACCCTTCAAACACCCCGTCGGGGTTCACCAGGTTCACGCGGATGTTGTGCTCGCCGTTCTCAATCGCCAGCACGCGAGCCAACTGCGTTTCGGCCGCCTTGGCCGCGCTGTAGGCCCCGAACTCTTTGCCGGGCGCGGGGACGTTTTTCGAGGAGATGAAGACCAGCGACCCGCCCAGCCCTTGCGCGCGCAGCCAGCGGACGGCCGCCCGCGCCACCAGAAAATGGCCGGTGGCGTTGACCGCCAGGCTGCGCTCCCACTCCTGCAAGGAGAGACGGTCAATCGAGGCGACGGCGGCCACGCCGGCGTTCGACACCACCGCATCCAGCCCGCCGAACGCCCGGCGCACCTGCGCGAACGCCTGCGCAATGCTGGCCTCCCGGGTGACATCCAGCGCCACGCCGAGGGCGCGCCGCCGGCCGGCCTGCCGGTTTAACTCCGCCGCCAGCTCCTGGACGGCGGAGGGCTTCAGGTCCGTGACCACGACGGAGGCCCCGCGGTCCACGAGCAGGTGCGCGATCGCGCGGCCGATCCCGCCAGTGGCCCCGGTGATCAAGACAATCTCCCGCGAGAGCTCCGCTTCCGGCGGGGCGAGCGAGAGCTTGTAGAGCTCCAGCGGCCAGTACTCCACCCCGAAGGCCTCGCGGGCGGAGACGGCAGTATAGCCGCCGGCCAGCGTGGCATCGCGCATGATCCGCATCGCATGGCGATAGAGGGTGGCGACCATGCCGGCGTCGGTGGCATCCTTCCCCGTCGTCAGCATGCCAACCCCGGGCATCAGGATGACGCGGGGGGAGGGATCCTGCAACGCTTGGCCGGGCTGATGGTAGCGTTCAAAATAGCGACGGTGCTCGGCGGCGTAGCGCTCCAATTGCCGAAGCAGGGCGGCGTCCGGCCGCAGGAGGAGCGGCAGCCGTTTGGTGCGCAGCATATGATCCGGGGTGGCCGGACCGATGCGCGCCACCGCGGGCAGGCGGCGGGCGTTGACGAACTCCAGGACCTCCGGATCATCCCAATAGGCCAGATGCATCTTGCGCTGTCGGCTGACGCCGCGGCGGATCACCGGCAGCCACGCTTCCAGCCACGCCTCGCGCCGCGCCGCCGGGAGCGCGGCGCGGCCTGCCGCCGACCAGACGCGGCGCCGGCGCTGCTGTGCGAAGTAGCGCTCCGCCGTGGAGACGTATGCGACGGTGCGGGCGTAGCTGGTGCGGCCGTCCGGCCCCCAGGTGATCAACCCGTGCTGTTCCAGGACGGCGCCGTGCGCATCCGGGGCGCGGCGGTAGGCGTCCGCCACGCGCTTGGACAACGCAAACCCCGGCTGAATGTACGGGATCCACAGCAGGCGGTTCCCCAGCACGCGCCGGATGAGCGTCTGGCCGTGCCGGGTATTGGCCAAGGCCAGGATGGCGTCGGCATGGGTGTGGTCAATGTCCGGCTGCGGAATGAAGGCGTGCAGCAGCGTTTCCACTGAGGGACGCGGGGCTTTGGGGTCCACGAGGCAGCGCTCCAGGCAGGCGACCATCTCCTCGTCGCTCATCTGCCCGCGCTCGAAGAGCCGCTGCAGCGGGTCGAGGCGCAACGGCGAAAAGTGGCGGGGCTCGCACCCTTTCAGGTCGGAGCCGCTGCCCTTCACCCAGAGCGCCGGTTGCGGCGGCCCAAGCATGTCCGGGAGCCGGCACTTGGTGGAGGTGTTGCCTCCGCCGAAAAGACCCAGCGTCTCCTCGTCCCCAATCAGCCGGGAACGATAGACCAGCGCCTCGCGCGGAGGCAGCATGCTTACAGCGCGTGATGACCAGCGGTTTCGCATTGTCGGGTAAAACGAAAGCCGGCGAGAGGCCGGAACCCCGCCGGTTCCGGCACTCCGCGCCGACCCTGATGGTCGGCGCTTCGGAATCACAGTTTGAGCAAATGAAAGCCGGCGAGAGGAATCGGCGCTCTCCGCTCGCTATCGCTCGCTTCGAGTCGGCCACCCGCCGCTCCCAAGGAAGGTCGGCGCTCCCATGAGGTCGCGCCGACGTGACCTTGAGTCGCGGCTCCCTTCGATTCCTCTCGCAGTGAGAGAAACAAGCCGGCGAGAGGAATCGAACCTCCGACCCGCTGTTTACGAAACAGCTGCTCTGCCTCTGAGCTACGCCGGCGAACCTGTTGAAACGTCGGAGGCCAATTGTACTACAGGAGGCGGCCCCACGGAAAGATGAAACGCCTGCCCACCCCCGGCATCGGGGCGACGCAGGCGTTTCACGTCCGACGCGAGACGCGGTGACGAGCTTCTGCTACTGGCTGGCGGACGTCGCCCGCAGGGTGGCCTGGCGGGTTCGGTACTCGCGCACGACCGCCTCCGCCTCTTCGTCCACGAAGCCCAATGGCATGGCGGCCAACACGCCGCCGTCCTGCTGCAGGTCCGTGAGCTTGGCCGCGACGGCGGGATCGAGCTGCCCGCCGGACACGGCGGCTTCCACCCCGGCGATAAGCGCAGTGGACCCGGCGGCGACCGTGGTGGCGTCCGGTGCCGGCTCGAAGGCGACGACGGCGATCCGCTCGTCGTCACCAGCCTGTTTCTTCAGCTCCCTCGCCCACGCGGCCGGCCCGATCACGCTGCCGACACGACTCTCCGGCATGGAGGCTTCCAGCATCCCCAAGAGGGCGTCCGCATCGCCCACCGACGGCACGATCAGATCAAAACTGTCTTTCGAGAGCGCGGCAAGGTCACTCGCCGTTCCGGGAACGGCTGGAAACAGGACTGCGGCGCGCTGCTCGGCATCCGCCAGGCTCTCCGTCCCTTCCACGGCCAAGGCGAATCGGATGGCGCGCTCACTCGTTCCACGCACCCGCTCCACCTCCTCGCGCAGGCGCTGATACAGGATCGGCGCATCCGGCGCCTGGCTGAACACCGAGGAGTGCACGACGATCCACGTGGGATCGGACACGTCCACTGCGTGCTCCGCCATCGCCGGGCTCACTACATGGTTCAGGGCATGGCTGAACTGCGGCACCAGCACGCCGCGCTGAAGTGCCAACGCATCCTCCTCAGCCGCGGCGGTAATGCCCAGCGCTTTCACCTGCTCGCGATACGGCAGGTCCGCCAGACTAAGGATGTTCGACTGAATGACGCCGTTTACTTCCTCACGCGTCACGGGGCTTTTGTCGCCTGGCGACCTGCCGCGAGCGGAATCGAGCACCGCCGTCGGGCGAGCGACCTGGGTCACGTAGGCCTCCGCCGAGTCAGCGTCAATCCCCAGCGCGACCAGCCCCTCCACCGCCTCCTCGTGCGCGTGCAGCCCAAGGTAGAATCCAGCCAGGATCTCCCTCGCCTGGGGTGACTCGACAATTCCGTTAATCAATCGCCGGTCGGTCGCGCCCAAGCGCCCATACGCCGTACTGCCTGTGGCGCCACCGTCCTGGACCGTCGCGCGCTCTTGCGGCGGGAAGATGTCGTAGACGTGGTCGTGCACCTCAAGGGCCTCGGCGGGCAGCGTGCCGGCGGCCACCTCGGCCACCACCGCCTCGCGCGTGGGCGCGAAGATCGCCCGCAAGTACTGCTCGCGCGTGGCGTCATCGGCTTCAGCGACCGAGAACAGGACGCGGGCGCTGTGCTGGATGAAGCGGGGCGCTAGAATCTGCCGCTTCAAAATGTCCATGATGATGGGCGCTTTGGACCGATCAAAGCGCGGCGCGCGGGTGGGGTCCTGCTCGGCCAGCCGGTCCTGCTCCTTGAAGAACGCCTCCGTCCACTGGTTGTGCAGGTCCCAGAGCTGTTGGAAGACCTCCGGCGTCATGGTGGTGCCGGCTCTCAGGAAGACGGCGTTCTCGCCGGGGATTACCCCGTCCTCGGTGAGTTTCGGGGCTTTGAGCCAACCGTCTTGCGTGATGGCGGCGCCGTGATGGAAGAGCACCCAGAGCTGGTTGACGTAAATCCGGTAGGTCGCCAGGTCGTTCATGAACCGCCGGAAGCCGGTGGCGGAATCCCCAGGAATGGCTTCGTAGTCGTCAACGGCCGCGGCGTAATTGCCGTTGAGGATCTGGAAGCCGTATTGGGCCCCCTGGAAGAAGGCGTTCTGGATGCGTTCGATGGTGATGTCGCCTTGCGGAACGCCGTAGATCGCCTCCCACCGCTCCTGGGTGAAGATTTTTTCCGGCGCGTCCACCATCTCCCGCGTGACCACCCAGGGCGTAATCTTGCCCTCCTGGTTGATCAGGCCGCGCCGCTGGAACAGCTCGCGCTCCGCGGTGGTCAGCCCGCTGTTCACCGTTGGGATGCGTCGGCCGTTCACCTCGACCGTCTCCTCGGGAGCGGAGAACCTGGCCTGTAACTCGGTAAGCTCGGCCACCAATTCGGCGTTGCCGGCGGCGACGTAGGCCGGATCAGGGCTGGCCACCCAGCTTTGCCGCAAGCCGTCGTACAGCCGCCCCGTGACCGCTCCGGAGAGGATCTCCTCCAGCGTGACAGTCCGACCCTCTTCCCACGGTTCCTCTGGAACGAAGATGAGGTGCGTGGCTCGTTCCCGCCGCTTATCAATGGTCATCGCGCGAAGGGCGATCGGGTTGTAGCGCGAGCGGCCGTAGGGGTCATCCGGCTGGTAGATCATCACGGCCGCCATGCCGCCGACCTTGCCGCCGTTGGTCAGTTCGCCGTGCTTCATGCCCATCATCAGCATCATCAGCGCGCTGTAGCGCTGATAGGCCATCATGCTGGGAGAGGCCATGCCGATCGTTTGAGGATCCGGAAAGACCGCTTCGTCCTTCCACATCTCCAAGAGGCTGCCCAGGTAGTCCCAGCGGCCGTCGCTCCACTTCACGAGCCGATTCCGCAACACCCAGGCGATCGCCGGCAGGTAGCGCCCCTGGACGCCTTCTTCATACAGCATGGCGACCTTGATGCTGCCGTGCGGGAGGCCTGCCAGGTCTTCCAGCTTGCGAAGCAGATGCTCCACGATGAGCGCTTCCTGGGGGGTTTGCGTCTTGGGGATGTACTGGTAGACGCCGGACTCTTCCCGCACCAGGGAGCCGTAGTTGTTGAGCAGGTGGATGGCGGCGGAGATGGTGATGGCGGGGGCCGGTTTGCCGTGGACCGTGACGTAGGGATCGCGCAGGTGGATGCCGGGCAGGCGGGGAAACATCGTCGGCCAGTCACGGCGCGCTTTGCCAATCGTGTAGACCCGATCCCGGCCTCGCTTGACCACCTCGTAGCGCCGTGGCGCCGTGCCGTCCCCCCACTCGCCAGCCAGAATCTGCCGCATGTTGCGCCGCCCCAGCATGACGCCGATGGGCTGGTCCGCGGGCACGCCGGAGGGCCGGAACCAAGGCGGCGAAGCGTCTTCTTCATCCGGCATGATCGAGGGCACGCCGGCGTTCAACTGGTTCATGGCCATGTCCAGCGGATTCCACGGGCCGGTCAGCTCCAGTCCTGGATTCTTGAGCGGATTGGCATCATCCGGCACGGGCACGTCGTCGTTGAGCCGCCAGGCCAGCTCGCTCTCGATGCCGAGGAAATTCTGGATCTGCCCAAGGACGATGTCGCGGAACGTTCGGGTGGTCCCATCGGCGTCCGTGAATTGCTGGCCCCACGGCACCCAGCCGTGCTTCTCTCTGACCGGGGCCGGTGATTCCAGCAGCTCCCGGCGGGCGGTCAGGACCTTGGGGATCGCCTGGCCGATGGCCGGGTCCTCAGCCAGCAGCGCGATGACCGCCTCGGTGTTGAGGGGGTGCCCGTTGACCGTGTGGTCGCCGAAGAGCTCCGGGGCGACGGCGCGCAGCTCCGGCCGAACCTCCGCCACAGCGCCTGGGCCGGCTGGCCCGCGGGCAGAGCCGACCATCGCCGTCGCTTGTGAAATCTGTACGACCCAGGCCTCAGCCAGCGCGGGATCAATTCCCAGGGCTGCGAGCGCTTCCACCGCTTCGGATCGCTCGCGCAATCCGAGATAGACCTGCGCCAAGATCTCCCGCGCTTCCGGCCGGTCGGTGATCCTGTTAATGAGCGCGCGATCCGTTTGACCCAATCGGGGATACGCCAGGAGCCCGACATCAGCGGCCTGGCGTTGAGCGGCCGCGGCCCGAAGCTCGTCCCAGCGCTCGGACAACTGCTGCGCGATCACCGGCGCTTCGGCGGTCAGCAGCCGCCGGTCTGCGCGGAACAGCTCCTGAAGGAGAGGCGCGATCTCGTCCGCGGTCTCGACGCGACGGCCCTCGGGAGATGCCATCAGAAGAGGAAAGATTTGCGGCGCCATGACCCCCGCCACCGCGCGCTCATGCTGCCGCCACATCCAGTCCGGCAGGTGGTCTCCGAACTGCGCAAAAAAGTCGGTGCGCCGGACCATCTCGGCCGTCCATTCCGCCGGGTCGTAGGTCGTCAAGCGGGCGACGTTCGCTGGCGGGATGTTCAGCCCTTCCAAGTGCAGCGACGCCGGCGTGGGATAATTGCCGACGGGCGTCTCGACGACGTCCCCTCGACCTTCCATCCGATCAACCATCAGCTGGAGGGGACGCTTGTTCTCGCCGTAGCCGGGCCAGAGAAACTGGCCGTCCGGACCCCTGCCGAACCAGTTGACATGGAAGAACCTCACATCGGTTCCCGTGAACATCTGCTGCCAGTCTTCCAAATACTGATCCTCCCGAGGACCGAAGAATCCCATCATGGCCATCGGGTCGGAGCGGAACTGCGTGCCCCCTTCAATGGCGGCGGTCGTCTCCACCCCCATCACGGCGCCGTCGTAGATCCCTTCATACACCGAACGGAGCTCCCGGAGGAGCGGTTCGCGAGGCGAGCTGACCCGCCCGCCGAAGATGATCCCGCTGATCGGCACGCCCTGGGGGTTGTCCCACTCCGGAGACACGGTGGGGAGGTTCGTCAGGCGCGTCGTGAACCGGCTGTTCGGCTGCGCCCAGAGGAGCTGCGTGCGCACCGCATCCACCCAGGCGGCCGCCTGCGCCCGCGTGACGTCCGGCAGCACGGAGAGCTGCTCCACCGCCCGCTGCCTGAGTCGGTCGCTCATCGGCTTCTGGGACGTGTTGTCGCTCGCCGCCCTCTGGGGCGTGTTCACGAGCTCGGTGGCAAACGTTCGGAGGATCTCCTGCACGGCTGGGGCCCGCTGAGACATCGCCCGGACCGCCAGCTCGACGCGTCGGGAATCCAGAATCGGGATGCCCCGCCAATCCTCCCAGTGGTCCAGATCGGCCGGGTACTCATCGGTCTTGTCCTCCCACCACACCTCGTTCGTCTGCGTGTTGAGGGCGACGTTGGTGAAGATGGTATCGCTGCCCGGGCCGATGGCCGCCATGGCGCTTGGGTTGGTCTTGACGTTGGTCCCCGGCGCGATGCCGAAGATGCCGTTTTCCGGGTTCATCGCGAAGACCTGGTCACCCTCTCGACGGAAATAGACGATGTCATCGCCCAAGGTCTCGATCTGGTAGCGGTCATCGGGCGAGGACTGCGTCATGACCAGGTTCGTCTTGCCTGAGCCGCTCGGCAGGAACACGGCGAAGTATTTGACCTCGCCGGTCTGCGTGTCCCTGAAACCGAACAACCCTCCCTGCCCGACGAGCCACCCGTTCTGGTGGGCGTCGAACGAGGCCAGGCGCAGCCCATGGGGGATCTTGCCGAAGAGCGCGTTGCCGCCGTATTCGGATCCGTGGTGCTCGATCGTGCGTTCCCTGGCAAAGGTGACGAAATGCCGCTCGTCATCCTCCGGGCCGGTCTCGCCGCGGTTGAGCGTCTCGAGGTTTCCAGTGGTGTGGCGGCCCTGGACAAACGTTCCGGACCGTTCGATGGCCTCCCATGCCGGCTGGCCGAGGCGCGACATGATGATATTCTGCAAGGCGACATAGCGGCTCGGCGTGACGTACGCCCCGCCCAGCCACTGCTCCAATGGGGAGCGAGCCGGCCCCATCAAGTACGGGATGACGTACAGCTTCTGCCCTGCGGCGGCGCCGTGTTGCAGCGAGTTCATCTTCTGCTCCAACCCGTCCGGCCCGCTGGCCCGACGCCAGTTGTTCAGCCCCGCTTGGCCGATGAACCCTTTATCCGCTTCATCATCGGTCGCCACGTACGTGCGCGATTCGGTCCGCGCCGTATCCAGGGGATGCGACCGGGCCAGGTAGGTGCCATTGCCCAGATCAATGAACTTGCCGTCGTGTCGCTCCTGGCTTGCCTGGACCGCTTCCCGGATGAGATGCCCCCAGTCGGAACCATCCACCACCTCGATGCTGGAGGCTCCCAAGAACTCGGCCTGATTCTGCGCCCACGCCCGCACAGCCTCGTCAGGAATGGTCTCGCTCCCGGGCACCGGCGCCGGAGCGGCGGGCAAGGGGCGATCCAAAAGCAGGGGATGCTCATCCACTGCAAACGCGATCTGGTGGCGCTTCGCGGCATCGCGGATGACTCGCAGCGGCGCGTAGATCGCTTCTTGAAGCTGGACCTCGCTGATGGCCGCCCGGACCAAGGGGTTGTCGGCGTCGGCCAACTGCTCGGCGAAGGCCAACTCCTGTTGGTCCACGAAGATGAAGTCGAGCGGCCGGCCCAGCCCCGCCTCGGCGATGCGGATGAGCTCGTCAATCACCAGGTAGTTGTTGGGGGCCGTGGTGATCTTCCAGCCGACAGGGAAGCCGCGGTCAGGCACTTCGCTCTGGATGATGCGGGCCGCCTCCGCCATTTCTTCCTCGACGCGCAAGCCGTTGATCGCAAACGCCACGCGGTGGCCTTCGCGATGGAGCCGGTTGACCACGCGCAACTGCAGGCGCAGCAGGTCCTCAAATCCCCGGCCGTCCGGGCGGCTCCGCAGGACCCGCAAGAACTGGGTCAGCCCCAGCGGCGGATTGATCTCCTCGTCCTCGTAGCGCGCGCCGCCGGCCAACGCGCGGTAGTCGTCCGAGGTGAGGCTGTCATTCTCGATGACGGTCGTCACCTGCCCGTTGCGCTGCGCATAGGACCGGTAGGCGTCATACAGCCGCCGCTCCAGCGCCGCCTCCGCGCCGGGCTGGCCGCCCCGCAGCGCGGCGATCCGCCCCGCCAGCTCGGCGTCGGCCAGCGTCCCGTCATCTGCGTCGAAGAACACTAACGGATGGATGCCGAGCGCCTGGTACACCGGCCCGGCGCTAGTCCGGCGCACCTCGAGCCGCGACAGCTCGTGATCCGGGGTCCACTCGGGAACGCGCAACAGGCCTTCTTGCGTCGGATCCGTTTCATCCAGACTGAGCGTGCCCCGATAGACCTTGCCCCGCTGGAAATCCACCGTGGCCGTTTCCAGATCGGCCACCTGGCTAAAGAGCCGCTGGACGCCCAGCAAGGCTGGGATCTTGAGCGCCGCGGCGAGCTGGGCATGCTCCGACTCAGGGGAGTCCAGCTCCGTCACGACGCCGCTGGCCGCCCTCATGGCCCGCCGGATCTCCGGATCGCCGAGGTCAACGCCGCTGACGCTGCCCCGGAACACCACGATGTCGCCCGGATAGACGCGCTTGATCTTCAGGTCCTCGAGCGTATTGATCAGGACGAGTGTGCGCGCCGCCGCCCCTTGGCTGGCGGTTGACGTGCCTTCGGCCAGGATGGTGGCGCGGCTGGCGACGGCCGACGGCACCATGCCCAGCCGAAGCTCCGCATCGTAGAACACCTTCGCCGAATTAAGGAACTCGCGCACCCCGGTGCCGCCGGAATCCAGCAGCGCGGCGATCTGCGCCGCCCCCTCCGGGTTCGAGAGCGCCAAGCGGTTGAGCGCCTCGCCGCAGAGCCCGGTCTTGCCGTGGTACTGCCGGCTGGCGTTGGACACGGTGCTGATGGCGCGAATCACGCCGGGACGGGATTCATCGTAGACCCGGAGGATGTAATTCCCGTCTGCATCTTTGGTGACAAAGCGGCTGGCCGCGGTGTAGGCCGACACCGTCTTGCCCAGGTTCAAGCTGTGGAGAGCGGGCTCGTCCCGTCCGGCGTGGAGGATCCCCTGCGTGAGGTCGTTGGTGCCGAACGAGAAATACCACTGGAACCCGTACTGCTGCGCCGCCGTCGAGAGGAGCTGCGCAAACTCCTGGACCTGCGAGGCGTTGGCCGGGATCTCCGACATCATGCCGAGGTTCCGCGGCATGATTCCTCGGCGCCGGAAGATCGCCAGCACGAACTCCAGGCTCTGCTGCAGCTCGGCCGGGTTGCGCACGAACGCCAGCATGGGATCAATCTGCACGCCGTCCTCGATCAGGTCGGCCAGCACCTCGACCTCCAGCTCGAAGCCGGCCAGGTTCTCCGGGGCGTTCAGGTAGGTCTGCCCGCGATAGCCGATCATGGAGGAGCGCTCGGCGGTTTCAAAGAACAGGTCGCCGCCGATCAGGTTCTTGAGCTCCCGCAGCTTGAAGTCGAGGAACCGGTAGACCTTGACCTGATCCTTTCCGAACGACGCCGCGATCTGGCCGATCGTCGCATAGTGCATCTCGCGGAAGTAGCGGATGGCGGAGGGCCGCGTCCAGCCTGCCGGCGTGAAGCCCTTGATGCGGGTCTGGATCTGACGGACCACGTTCGGATGGGCCTGCAACACGGTGATGTCCCCCTCGAGGGACGCCCAGGATTCCGCCTCGCGGTAGTGGGCCAGGGCGCCGCGCTCGGCGTCCGTGATCGTGCCGTCGCGCTCCGCGTCGAGCAGGCGCATCATGTCGTACGCGATGATCGCGCGCGGGTGGATGCCGATGTAGCCGAAGCTGAACTCGGCGCGGAGCAGGCTGATGGCGTAAAGCCAGTTGATCTGGGCCAGCTTGGTCGCGCGGGCCGCCGTCAGCGCGTTGGCGAGGATGAATCCGACTTTCCGTCGCAGCGTGTTCTTGTTCGCCCGCGAGATGTCCACCTCGATCCGCTCGCGCGCGGTGGGCAGCTCGTCCAGGTAGACGAATCCGTTGTTGCCGTCCACGGTGACCGTGGTGCCGGTCCGAAGCGCCGCCATCACGGCGTCGTAATGGGCCGGATCCGTTTCCCGAAGCTCCCGCAGATAGGTCTCCACGCCCACGACGGTGGAGATCCCCAGCCCGCGCGACTCGATGGCGGCATGGGACAGGTTGCTTCCTCGCAGGGTGATCACCCCATTGGACTTCTGCATGGCGCGGAAATGCTGGGGGGTGGTTTCCTCCGCAAAGATGATGTCGCCCGGCTCGATCTGGTCTTCGTAGGGCACCCCGGAGGTCTCATCCAAGACGACGAGCCGGCCGGAAAACGCCATCCCGGTGGGGATGCCTTTGAGCAGCAGCGTGATGCCTGGGCCTTGAAGCGGCTCGGTATCGGAGCGCGGGCGGGTGGCGCGGCCCTCGATGACGAGCTGTTCCACGGCAATCCGGGTCAGTTCGTCGCGGTAGAGCGCGGGGTTATCCTGATCCGTCGCCGACGCCCAGGGCCGTGATTGGACGATGAAGCTGCGATTATCCGGGTCCCCGACCGGCCGGTCCATCGCCCCTTCCATGTCCCGCACGTCCCCGTAGGCCTCGATGCTGCCATCGGCGATCCGGGCCAACTCCAGGATTTCCTGCTCGGTGGCGGCGAATTGGTCGCGCAGGTCGGCGTCAAAGATCAGGGTTTCGGCGGTCCGGCGACGTTCGTTGAGCGCCCTGGCGATGCGGGCCAGCGTGGCGAACTCCTTCAGGCCCACGCGGATGCCCTGCTCGCGCAGCTCGGACTCCGTGGGAAGCTCTTCCAGTTCTTTGATCTCCGCCACTCGGAACAGTTCATACGCCACGCGCACCAGGTCCGTCGCCGGATCCGCGAGCCGGTCTTGAACGCTGGTGGATTCGGAGATCCGCGCCCGGTAGGCCGCGTCCAACCCGGAGAGCGTGTGCGCCTCCTCCGCCGCCGCCCGCACCTCTTCGAAGAGGTTCAGGCCTTCGCCGCCCGCCCTGCGCGCCTCGGCATCCCGGTGGCGGGCCTCCTCAACGAGCGGAGCCAGGGCTTTGACGGCGTCCGCCACGATGCGCAGGTCGTTCTCGCTGAAAGTTGGGACGTCGGCAAACAGCCGTTCGAGGTACCGGGTCTGGATCGTCTTGGGCCCGAGGGTCCGCCGGAGGATGCGGTAGCGCCGGCTGCCGGCGTCGTCCGTAGAGGCCAGGACCGTGAAGAGGTCGGGCGTCACCAGCCCCTGCACGATGGATTCGCCGATCCCGTAGTTGACCGCGATGCTCAAGATCCGGGCGTTGCCGCCGAAGTGGCGCCCGGTCCACCCCGTCGCCGGATCCACGCCGAACAGGACGAAGGAGCGCTGGCTCTCGATCTGTTCCTGCATGACCACGGCGATTTCCACATGCTCCGGGTCAATAAACTCCGCGGCAATCGCCTCGAGTGTCTCCAGGGCCCCGGGGTAGCGATCCGGGTGCTGGCGAAGCCAGTTGCGCAGCCTCGCGTAGCTGGACTGCGGGGAGGTTTTGGTCTTCGGGTCCTCGCGCACATCCCCCAGGAACTTCGCGAGCTGGACAAACCCCGGCTCCTGGTGCAAGGCCGCGCTCATCTCGGCGAGCGCGGCCTGATCCGCCTCTTGCGCAAACTGCGCCAGAATCTGGACGTCGCGGAACTCGATGACGCGCTTCGTATAGAGGCTCGCCCAGTCCCGCGGCAGCGTCTCCACGACGGCGTCTTGCCCCTGGATGTTCAGGTAGGTTTCCAACTGCCCGGCGTAGGCGGCCGTGGCCAGGTCTTCCTTCGTCGAGGAGCTGCGCATGGCCACCTTGAGGTCGTGATTGGGATGCCCCAGGCGCTCGCTCAAACTCCGGTAGGCCGCGCGCAGCTCGCGGTCGAGCTCCGGGGAGATCGGGGTTTGGAGGATCAGCTCTTCGATCTTGCGGGAGGCGTGTTCGGTCTGGGCCGAGTCCGTCGCATCTAAGTCTTTCATGAGCTCCAGGATCGCGGTTTTGAGCTGGGGGTTGGTCGTGAGAAACTGCCGGTAGGCGAAGGCCGTGACGATGGAGCCGGGCGGCACGGGCTCTCCCCGCCGGATCATCTCGCCCAGATTGGCGCCTTTGCCTCCCGCGATGTGGACATCGCCCCGGCCGACGTCGTGGAACTCCACGATGCGCCGCTCGGACACAGGGACGCTGACCCGCAGGTATTCGCTCCAGGCCTCTTCGAAGGCTCGCGCATCATTGAGCAGCGGGATTGGGCGAGCCGCGCTGCCGGGCGCTCCCGGCTCGTAGAGCACCGCCAGGGGCGTGCCGTCCACCGCGACCAGCGTGAGGCGGTCGGCCGCACCCACGTCCTGGCCGATGAGGGCGCGCAGATCCTCCGGCGCCACGGAGTCGTGCCGGATCTGATAGCTGACGAACCGGCGTCCGTCCTGCTGCTGGCTGATGGCTTCCGTGGGCCTCCAGTCAATGAGGAGATTCGCCGCGTGGATATCCGGCACCAAGCCTGCGTGCTGGAGAAAGATGAACTTCAACAGGTCGTCGAGCAGGCTGTCGGATTGATGGGACGGGGTGAAGGCGCTTGGCCCGACGACCACCTGCTCAATCCGTTGGGCGCCCTGATGAGCGCGTTCGATGGAGAACGGGTAGGCGTGGGCCTCGTACGCGTCATGGCTGGCCGCGGCAATGAGGAGCCGCGTGAGGCCCAACTTGAGGAACTGGGTCCGCTCGCGCGGGGTGGACGCCCGATCCCCAACGACGCTTCGCAGCAATCCCTCCACAAACGTGGAGAACGCCTCTTCGCCGACATACGCGGCGAGCGACTGCAGGGAGGAATGCTGGAGGGAATCGTCAGCCTGAATGAGCGGGAGCAGGAAATCGGCGAAATCTTCGGAGACCAGGACGGTCCGGCGCACTCGATCAATCGTCCCGGCCTGGTAGCCTAACCGGGGCAGGCCCCGCGAATCGGCGAGGCTGCTGAAGATCGCCGGCCCGTACTGCGGATCGCTTCTGACCAGCTCGACGTGGCTGAGACGTTCGATCAGGTCGTCGGCCGTGGCCGGCGCCGGCAGCGTCAGGCCGGCGAGGTCGCCTGCGCGTTCCCGCCAGAACTGCCGCGCTTCTTCAATGAACGGCGCGATATCCGGCCGCTCGGACAGGGGCCGGCGTTGCCGATTAATGGCTGCTTGCGCGCTGAGCTCGGTGATGCCCGCCGTGCCCTTGCTGATCGCCTCAGCGTCTCCGCGGTCCGCCGACAGCGCCTGCGCGACCGCCTCGACGACCAGCCGAGCCACCTCGGCGCTGGGTTCCGGCGCGACATAGCTCACCTCGACCTGAACGGAGCCGTCGGCAGCCGGGGTCACCTGAAATTGCCGCAGGCGTCCCTCGGTTACCGCCTGGGAGAGTGCTTGCTCAAGGAGCGGGATCGCCGACTGCGGCACGCGCCCCGGCGGCAGGGTGTAGGCGGCCTGCTGCACCGTGTTGGGCAGCGCCTCGGCCTGCTGGCGCGCGTCGGCCTTGCGCCGTTCCAGCTCGTCCGGTGGAACTGGGGTGACGGGTTGGCTGGGGACGCCGGCTCCGACGGCCCAGCCACGGTCCCCACGGAGCTCCCGTTCGACCCCACTGCCATCGGTGGCGGCCGGGCGCAGGGTCGTCTGGTACGCAAAGACGGCCGGGGTCGCGGGGCCGAACCCCATCGTCCAGGCGAGCACAACGGCAACGGGTTTGGTCCACCGTGTCATGACGTGTTCCTTCTTAATTCCCATGACCGTTTTTCAACTTCAGGATGTCATGATAATGTTGGGGATCGGCGTCGTGCCCGACCTTGGTCGCCACGACCACCAAGCCCATCCCCTGTTCTTTCAGCCGCTTCGCGATCGCCGGGGAATGGAAGCCGCCCGTGATCAAGACGGCCACGCGCTCCCCGCTTTCGTGCAGCTTGGCGATGGCGTTGGTGACCAGCGCCTCATCGCGCGCCTGCGCCGCTTCGTAGAAGCGAAGGAGCCCGCGCCATTGGGCTTCAACCGGCGCGCAGCGATCCAGCCCGAGGTCCAGCGAAGGCAGGCCCTGGGCCGGCAAGTGCTCGCTGAAGAAGCCGACCCACGCGGCGCACATCCCGTCCAGGGGCATGGCCTGAAGCCGTTGATACTCGGTAGGCGAGAGCCGCAGCTCCTGCAACCGTTCCATCAGCATCAGTTGATCGGCCATGGCGTAGAGCTGCTGGCTTCGGGAGCTGGCGGCCAGGCTCTTGCGAAGGAGGCCGGCCAGCTGCTCCAACTCGCCGGCCAGCGCCGAGGGGCGAAACCGGGTTTTCTCCGCGAGATAGCGCAGGTAACGGGACAGGTTCGGATACGGCTCCAACTGCACCCCGGCAGTCCCCGCCGCGCGCTGGAGGCCTCCGTAAAATTCTCCGACCGCGGCGCGGTCGGTCTTCATCCGCTGAGCCGCGGCGAGGAGCCGGGCGATCTCCTCGGCTGACACGCGGAGGCGTAACTCGCTCAGCAGCGCTTGCTGCTCCTGCTGGACTGCCTCAAGACGCGTGTCCGCCTCAAGCTGCCGCAACGCGAGGAACTGAGCCAGGTGAGGGTAGGTGCTGTCCGTGATCCGGATGCCTTGGCGGGCTGCCAGCTTGGTGAGGGCGTCCACATAGCCGGACAAACGCAACTGGCCCTGTTCAAACGCCGTGATGCCAGTCTCCAACTCCATGAGGGCGGGATCGGCCAGGTGAGGCTTCAACAACTCCAGCGATGCGCGCACGGCGGCCAGCACCGGTTTGAGGGAGGCCTGGACCGGCTCGACGTCCAGGAAGGCCTGCACGTGCTTCTGGTAGAGGTCCTTCTGCTCCACCCCCCAGAGCACCAGCGGCCGATCGGAGACGATGTCCAGGTATTCTTCCCCGCTGATCAGGCCGGCCTTCAGGTACTTCTCGGCGACCACCTTGCGATTCTCCGGAGGGCCGTAGCGGCGCAGGTACGCCAAGCCAACATCCCCCTCGCCGCCTTCCACCAGCACGAGCTTCACGCCGTAGCGTTCCGCGAGCTGTTGGAGGATGCCGGCGAGGTGCTGTTGGGCGTCGTAGTCCGTATGGGCTTCTTGGATGTGGATCAGGACGGGCGGTTGAGGCTGGCGAGAAGCGGGTGGAAAGGTTTCAACGATGTAGCCGAGGCTGGAGGGGATGGCCAGGTCCAGGATGTTTGGCGTCTGTTCCTGAACCGAACTAGCTGAGTGCGGCGAGGAGACTTCAGCGCGTGCGGCTGGCGCAGCCAGCCCCACAAGCACGATCGCACTAACCCCCGCCACCTCGGCCCACCCAGCCACCGGATGCCTCAGCGAGTCCATGGACCTCCCATAACCCATACGAGGTGAAAAAGAAAACAAGGCTGTGGATTATTTCAAAAAGCGCCACAACGTGTCAAGAAAAAATATTTCATAATTTTAATTAAAGTAAACCAGAATGATTCAAAAGAAGGCGCCGGGACCCAGACTTGCACTGGGGACGCGAGGCTTTTCAGACCTCCGCTCTACTACCTGAGCTATCCCGGCGTCAGAAAGGGGAACTCATTATAGGTGCCGCGCCGGCCTGCGTCAATCAATCGCGAGGAGGAGCGCGCAGCGTGAGGGCGCGGGCCAGCGAGGCGGCTCCCAGCCCCGCGTAAGACCCGCAGGAGAGCCACAGCCCCGGCTCCAGCAGCACCGCCACCATCGCCGTCTCGAGCTTCACGGTGGCCAGCTTCCACCACCAGATCCCCGCAATCGCCACACACGTCGCGCCGATGAGCCCGCCCACCCACGGCCGGTGGACGAATGTCACGGTCAGGGCGAACACGAGGGCGAGCCCCGGCACCAAGTAGATCGCGTAGCTGTTCACCCCCACCCGTCCCCACGTGCGCTGCCCGGTCAGCAGCTCCGCCAGCGCCGCAGCCCCCTTCACATCATCTCGGTTGGCCAGTACCGGGATATCCGCTCCGCGGATGGTGGAGGGCAGCGTCGACAGGTCCGGCAGCTCGGCGGTGATCGTGTCCGTCCCGCGCTTGACGTGGATGACGACGTGCCCAACCCGTTTGCTGGCATCCTTCACCAGCCCGGCGAAGGGGGTCGCCTCCATCACGCTGTCGACGGCGCCGACCACCTCGCGGTTGGTCTTGAGGGTAACCCACGGCATCAGGAATCCGGCGACCACGCCCCCGGCGCTGATCCAGATCGCCGCCACGATGAGCCACGGTACGAGCGCGCGCATTTAAAAGGTGTCAGACACTTTTCCCCGCGCAAAAAGTGTCTGACACTTCTTCACGCAGTCGGCGAATGCGTCCGGCAAGAGCGGGTAGTCAAATTGGAACCCGAAGGTCAGCGCCGCCTTCGGGATGACGCGCTGCCCGGTCAGCAGCACCTGCGACATCTCTCCCAAGACCGCGCGCAACACCCAGCCGGGAACCGGCATCACTGCCGGGCGCTTGACCGTCTGCCCTAGGGTGCGGGCGAATTCGCTCATGGACACCGGATTGGGCGCCGTGCCGTTGACCGCACCGGCGCAGCGTTCCTCCTCAAGCGCCCAACCGATCAGCCGGATCAGATCACGGCGATGGATCCACGAGAGCCATTGCCGTCCGCTCCCCAGCGGACCACCCAGGCCCATGCGGAACGGCGGAAGCATGATCTTCAGCGCGCCGCCGTCCTTGGCGAGCACCAATCCGATGCGGATCCGCACGACCCGCACTCCAAGCGATTCGGCGGCGCCGGCGGCCTGCTCCCATTGGCGGCAGGTCTGCGCGAGAAAGTCCTGCCCATTGGGCGTCGTTTCATCCAGGGCGCGCTCGTCCTCCTGCGGCCCGTAGTAGCCGACCGCCGACGCGTTGAGCAGGACGCGGGGCCGGCGGGATGGGGAGGAGCGGACGGCTTCCACGAGGGCTCGCGTGGCCTCCAGCCGGCTGGAGATGATGCGCGCTTTCTGCGTCGGCGTCCACCGCCTGGCGACCAGCGGCTCCCCGGCCAGATTGATGATGGCATCGGCGTCCCGGACCTCCAGCGCCCATTCGCCGGCGGCCGGAGGCTGCCAGGGCGCGTACCGGATTCGAACTGACGCGGAGGAGCGGGGCGACCGGCTCAGCACGACCAGGTCATGCCCGGCGCCGGCGAGGGCTTCGCACAGCGGGCGGCCGATGAACCCGGTCCCGCCTGCCACGATGATCTTCATTACGCGACGCCCCGCCAGCCGTCCCACAACAACTTGATCCCCAGCAACAGCAAGAGGACGAGCACCATCTGCGTGAAGCGCGCCGGCGCGATCCGCTTCACCAGCCGCTGTCCCAGCCAGGACCCGGCAAAGGCCACGACGCTCAACGCGGCCAGCGCCCCAGCCATTCGGCCCGGCAGCCACCCCTGGCTGAGATAGACCGGGACGCGAGTCGCATCCATCAGCAGCGCGATCAGCGCCGAGGTGCCCAGGTAGCGTTCTTTCGGCAGCCCGAAGACCACGAGACAGGCGGAGCGGATGGCTCCCCCGGTGCCAATGGCCCCGGCCACCACGCCGGAGAGCGCCCCGCCGACGATCAGCGTGGTGGACGTCGGCTGCAGCTTCAGGCGCGCGGCCTGCGCCAGCTCCGTCCCCGCGTAGACCAGGAGGAACAGTCCCAGGAGCAGCCGAAGGTAGGCCGGGGACAGCCGCGCAGCGACGGATGCGCCGGCGAAGGAGGTTGCGATCCCGGCGATCCCGAAGCACGCGATCAGCCGCCAGTCCTGATGGCCGCGGAACCACCAGGCACGCCAGGCGTTCCCGAAGAGATGAAAACAGGCGACCAGCGCGACGGCGGTTTTGATGTCGAAGAAGGTGCTGGCGATGGGCGTAAGGATCGTCGCCGCGCCAAACCCCGCGATCGTGCCGACCACCTCCGCCCCGAACGCGAAGCACAGAAAGATCAGGAGGGATTCAGGGGGCATTGAGAAAACAACACGGCACGGTCCGCAGGAACCGTGCCGTCGCATCGAGGACGTGTGATGATCGCATGGAAGCCGATAAGGCGCGCCAAAGCGCCCTCAGAAGCTTCGGCAGCTAAAGCCGCCCTGTCGCACGCCCCGCTGATCTCAGGCGCCTCTGTGGGGCCACCCCCCCATGCGCTTCTCCAACGCTCGCCTGGGTGCGGCCTTGTGCGCGTCGGGCCTTCAGCTTTGCGGCCCCGTCTTACGACGGGTGTGCCTTTATCGACTTCCAACGGGAAGTCTACCATACGCCGGCGGCAGGCTTCAAGGATGGCCGCAGTCCGCGCAGCCGTTCGCAACTCTGCGCGAGCTGATCGTCCCGCAATCGCCCCTGCCGGTACGCGGCCAGCACCGCCGCATACACTTCGCGCTGCAGCCCCGGGTCGGAGCAGACCAGCAGGCCGTCGTGGCCGGCTTCAATGGCGCGGACGGCGGCTTCGCCGATGGAGCACAAACCGCGGAGGGCCCCCATCTCCAGGTCGTCCGTCAGGACCGCGCCCGCGTAGCCCAGCTCCTCCCGCAGCAGCGTTCGGATCAGCCGCGGAGAAAATGTGGCGGGCACCAGCGGGCGTCCTTCGAGGGCTGGATAACACACATGGGAGGACATGATGGACCGCACGCCGGCGCGGATCGCCGCCTGAAACGGCAGGAGGTGCGTCGCGCGCAGGGCCGCCCAGTCCACGTCCACCGTCGGCAATTGGGCGTGGGGGTCTTTCTCCACCGCGCCGATCCCGGGAAAATGTTTCGCGCACGCCGCCACCCCGCGCTCCTGCAATCCGCGGATCCGCTCCACCCCGAACTCCGCCACGCGGTGCGGATCGGCGCCATAGGCGCGCGTGCCGATCACCGGGTCCGCGCCGGGCATGAGCACGTCGAGGCACGGTGCCAGGTTCACCTGCAGGCCCAGCGCCGCCAGCTCCTCCGCCTCGGTCCGGCCCTGCTGATACGCGTCCGCCGGCCGGCCCTGGGTTCCCACGGTGAGCGCATCCGGAAACCGCGTCACACCGTCGGAAAACCGCACAACCCGGCCGCCTTCATGGTCGACCATCGCCAGCGACGATGGGCCGAGCGCCGTCGACATCTCACCGACGAGCCGGAGGAATTGTTCTCGATTGTCGAAGTTCCTGGCGAAGGGGATCCACCCGCCGGCGCGGATCGTCCGCAGATGCGCGCGCACGTCCTCGGTCAGATGCCGGCCGGGAATGCCGATCAGGAGCTGTTGGCCGACCGCTTCTTCAAGACGCATGACTGATTGTAGCATGTTGCGACGCGGTCGCCGACCATGCTATGCTGCGGTGTTGCGATGGCCCGCGCCTCCGTCTATGCCGCTCTCCCCACGGAACAATCCAATCCTCGCAGCCGCATGCTGGATCGCCTCACCCCGCGCCAGCTGCTCCGCGCGATGAACCGGGAGGATGCCCTCGTCCCGCGGGCGGTCGGCCGCGTCCTGCCGCAGATCAGCCGCGCCGTGCAGCAGTTGATCCGCACCGTGCAGCGCGGCGGGCGGATTATGTTCATCGGCGCGGGCACCAGCGGGCGGCTCGGCGTCATCGAAGCGGCGGAATGTCCCCCAACGTTCAACACCCCGACGGGACTGGTGCAGACTGTCATGGCCGGAGGGCGCGCCGCGGTCTTCCGCTCCCGCGAAGGCGCGGAAGACGACGGCCCGGCCGCGGCTCGCGTCGTCAGGCGCCGGGTGCGCGCCGCTGATGCGGTTGTCGGCATCGCCGCCAGCGGCGTCACGCCGTTCGTGGCCTCAGCGCTTCGGGCGGCGCGCACCCAAGGTGCCGCGACCATCTTGGTGACCTGCAATCCGGCCATGGCCGCGCGGCGGATGGCCGACGTGGTCATCGCGCCCCGCGTCGGCCCGGAGCTCATCGCCGGCTCCACCCGCCTCAAAGCCGGCACCGCCACGAAGCTGGTCCTCAATATGCTGACCGTCGGCACCATGGTCCAGCTTGGCAAGGTCTACGGGCCGTGGATGGTGGACGTCCGGCCCACGTCGGCCAAGCTGCGGCACCGGGCGCTGCGCATCATCCAAACGGTCGCGCGCGTCACGCCGGCCCGCGCCCGGACCGCGCTGAGAGCCGCCGACGACGATGTCAAATTGGCCATCGTCCTGGCGGCGCGCGGGCCCACGACCGCGCACGCTCGCGCATTGTTGAGCCGTGCTCGCGGCCGCCTGCGCATGATTCTTGAGGCATGACGCTGGCTGTGGGTCTGATGTCCGGCACTTCCTGCGACGGCGTGTCGGCGGCGCTGGCGGACTTCCAGGGACGGCGCGTCCGGCTCCTGGCCTACCGGACCGACCCGTATCCGTCGTCCCTGCGCGACCGCTTGCGCGCCGCGACGGAGCTGAAGACGCCGGAGCTGGCCCGATTGAATATGGCGCTGGGGGAGCGGTTCGCCGCGTCCGCCCTGCGCGTGCTGCGCCGGCGCGCCGCCGTCCATCGTATTACCGTCATCGGCTCGCACGGCCATACGGTCTACCACGGCCCGGCGGACCCGATCCCGACGACGCTGCAGCTTGGCGAGCCGGCGGTCATCGCCCAACGCACCGGCCTGCCGGTCGTCGCGGATTTCCGCATGCGCGACATGGCCGCCGGCGGCGAAGGCGCGCCGCTCATTCCCGCGTTCGATCAGGCGGTCTTCGGCGACGGCCCGCCCCGGGCGCTGCACAACATCGGCGGCATCGCCAACGTCACCCTCGTCGGGCGCGGCATCGCGCCGGTCGCCTTCGACACCGGCCCGGGCAACTGCCTGCTGGATGCCTTGGCCCGTCGGCTCACGCATGGGCGACACGCTTATGATCCGCAGGGGCGTCTGGCCGCCGGGGGGCGCGTGGACCAGGCGCTGCTCCGCGCGCTGCGCTCGCACCCCTACTTCCGGACGCCGCCGCCGAAATCCACCGGGCCGGAGCTGTTCCAGGAGCGCTGGCTCGACGAGCGGGCCGGCCGCGTCTGGCGACGGCGGCTGCCGGACACGTTGGCGACCCTGACCTATTTGACCGCGTGGACCATCGCCGATAGCTACCGGCGGTTCCTGCCGGTCCAGCCCCGCGAGGTGATCGTCAGCGGCGGCGGCGCGCTCAACCGCACGCTGATGGGTCACCTCCGCGCGCTGCTGCGCCCGACGCCGGTCGTCTCCATTCGCCGGTACGGCTGGCCGCCGCAGGCTAAAGAACCGGTCGCGTTCGCGTGGCTTGCGCTGCGGGCCATCCGGCGGCGCGTCAACCATCTGCCGGCCACGACGGGCGCGCGCGAGGCGTGTATCCTCGGCGCCATCACCCCCGGAGGAATTCGATGACGTGGGTGGATTGGGCGGTGGTGGCCGGCTTCTGCCTGGCCAGCGTCGCGCTGGGCACGTGGATGACGCGCCGGGCCAGCCGGGGGATCGAATCGTACTTCGCCTCCAATCACCAACTCCCGTGGTGGCTGGCCGGCACCTCCATCGCGGCCACAGCGTTTTCCTCCGACACGCCGCTGCTGGTCACCGGTATGGTGCGGCGGCGCGGCATCTGGGGTGTGTGGGAAGTGCTGGCCTTGGCGATCAGCACGATGCTGGCCGTGTTCGTGTTCGCCAAGCTCTGGAAGCGCGCCGGCGTGCTGACGGAAGTGGAATTCGTCGAGCGGCGCTACAGCGGGCGCGCCGCCGCGCTCCTGCGCGGGTTCAAGGCGGTCTACTGGGGATTGTTCTACAACTGTTTCGTCATCGGCGCCTGGCCGGTCACCGGGCTGAGAAAAGTGCTACAGGAGATGACCGGGGTGAGCAAAGAGCAGGCCATCATCGGCTGCGTCGCGCTCGGCGCGCTCTACACCTCCTGCTCCGGGCTATGGGGGGTGGTGGTGACGGACCTGTTTCAATTCGCCTGGGCGATGGCCGGGGCGGTGATCCTGGCCGTCGTGGCGGTGCGGGCGGCCGGCGGCATGGCGGAGATCACCCAGGCGCTCTCCGGCACCGGCGCGCTCAACATGCTTCCGCCGATGCCTGCGGATGGGTCCTGGCTCTCCTCGCCGTTTGGCTGGTTCCTGGGGCTGGTGTGCCTGCAGTGGTGGGCCTGGAAAAACTCCGACGGCGGCGGCATCATCGTGCAGCGGCTCATCGCCTGCCGCGATGAGCGCCAGGCGATGGCCTCGGTGCTGTGGTTCAACATCGCGCACTATTGCCTGCGGATGTGGCCGTGGATCATCACCGCGCTGGCGTCCCTGATCCTGCTTCCCGCCGCGCAATTGCAGACGGCGGGCGGCGCGGCGTTCGTGGACCATGAGCTCGCCTACCCGAAGCTGATCGTCGCCCTGCTGCCGACGGGCCTGCGCGGGGTGATGCTGGCCGCATTTTTGGCCGCGTTTCTGTCCACGTTGAGCACGCACCTGAATTGGGGCGCCTCCTACCTGGTGAACGACGGCTACCGCCGCTTCATCCGGCGCGACGCCAGCGACGCCCATTACCTGTGGGTGGCCCGCCTCGCCTCCTGGGTGTTGGCCGCAGGCGCCATCCTGGTGGCCTGGTCGGTCCGCAGCGTCGGCGAAGCCTTCACCCTGGTTTTACACCTCACCGCCGGCATCGGCCCCGTGCTGCTGCTGCGCTGGTGGTGGTGGCGGATCAATCCCTGGAGCGAAATCGCCGCGATGGCGGTCAGCGTGCCGGCATTGCTCTTGCGCCAGCACGCGCTGCAGTGGCTGGGCCTTCCCTCGGCGGCGCCGGTGGAGCTGGCGTTCATGATCCTCGCCACCGCCTGCGTGTGGGTGCCCGTCACCCTGCTCACCAAGCCGGTTGAGCGCGAGCAGCTCAGGAAATTCCACGCGGCGGTGCAGCCTCCTGGGTGGTGGGCGCCGGTGGCGGACCGGCGGACGGTCGTCCCGTCATGGGGGCCGAGCCTCCGTCAATGGCTCGTCGGCACCGCGGCACTCCTCGCGACCACGTTCGGGCCGCTGGCGCTGATGCTGGGACGATGGAAGCTGGGGTTGGGATGGTGCGCGGTGGCCCTGGCCGGATGGAGTTACGTGTGGCGGAGCGTGCGGTCGCAATCGGCGGCTGCGGCGCGCCGGGAGCCGGACCAGGACGCGATCACGATCGCGGCTTCATAGAGGATGACCAGCGGCACGACCGCGATGAGCATGGTGAAGGCGTCGGTCGTGGGCGTGGCCACGGCGGCCAGAACCAACAAACCGAGCAGTGCGACCGGGCGGTGACGCCGCAGCCCCTGCGGTGTCAACACGCCCAAGCGCGCCAGCACGACCAGCACGAGCGGCAGCTCGCACAGCGCCCCGCACGCCAGCATCACCCCCAGCGTGAACGACACGTAGCGCCCCACTGAGATCACCGGCTGCAAGTACGGCTCGCCCACGCTCAACAACACCTTGAGGAACAGCGGTAAGACCAGGTCGTGGGCGGCCCAGACGCCGACGCCGAAGAGCGCGCTGCCCCACCACACCACCGCCAACGCATAGGCGCGCTCGCGCCGGCGAAGCGCCGGCCGGATAAACGCCCACAGCTCATACAACAGGATCGGCAGGGCGCAGACCAGGCCGCTGATCATGGCGACTTTCAGGTGGGCGGTCAACGCTTCGGTCGGAGCGAAAAACGCCAGCGCCCCCAACCGATCCCCTGCCGGCTGCTTCAGCCACCCGATCAGGCGATCCGCCGCCATCAGGCTGGCACCCGTGGTGCCGGCGAGGGCGATCAGGCACAGGAAGAGCCGCGTGCGCAGCTCATCCAGGTGTTCAAGGAAGGTGAGGCGAGGAGGTTGCGGTTCTTCACCCGGCATGCGGGGGAGAACCTGCCGGGGAGGCCGGGCCTGAGTCGGAGGAGCCTTTGGGCTTGTTGAAATCTCCAAAGGCCCACCCCAACAACAACAGGCCGGCGATCATCGCCCCGACGGCAATCAGAATTCCGGTGACTTCATCCATGGCCGTGCCCGTATTTTAGCACAACAGGCGCCGGCCTGCAGGTCAGCCCTGCCCCTGCAGAAGCTCGGGAAGCCGCGCGACCAGCTCCGCGTGGGAGAGGACGCGGTCGTACCCGGCGGCGCGGGCGCGCTCCAAGCGCGCCCGGTCCACGTGGGCGCCGTACGCGATCAGCCGCGCCTGCGGGCAGGCGCGGCGAAGCTCGCCCGCCAAGGCCATCGGGTCGGTCCGGTTGAGCGCCAAATCCACCAGCACGGTGTCCCAGGGGCCGTCCGCCGGAGGCGAACCCGCGACCACTTGGAATGACACGTGCAGCACGCGCGCGGCGGTTTCCAGCTTGCTCCGAAAGAACAGATCCTCGACGTATGCCAAGACCGCCATTATCTTCCCTCCGAAAAGCACAACGGCGCCCGGGACGTCCCCGAGCGCCGTTGCGAACTCAATCCTGTGCGGCTTACTTCTTCGTCTCGCAACCGCCCTTTTGGCAAGGACAGCACTTCACACAGGAGATGAGCTTGAGCAGCCCTGCCACGCCGATGAGCGTGTAGACGACTCGCGCGCCGGTGGTCATGCTGCCGAGGAACCGCTCAACCACGTCCACCTGAAACAGGCCGACTGCCCCCCAGTTGAGCGCGCCCAGGCCGACCAAGAGGCCCACGATCTTGCAGATCGCGCAATACTTTCCGCCCGTCATGCCCACCTCCTTGTGGAGCGCTTTCCCTCCGGCCGGGCCTGCCGACTTCCCCGGCCGTCCGAACCCTTCTATGATGGCACACTCAGCGGTAATTCTCCACTTGAATCGGCACCCCGAAGTCCCGCGCGTTGAGCATCTGGACCACCGCTTGGAGCTCGTCAATCTGCTTGCCGGACACCCGCACGGTCTCGCCTTCGATGCGCGGCTGCACCTTTAGCCCCAGCCCTTTGATCGCTTTCACCACCTCGCGGGCCGTGTCCGAGGAGAGGCCCTGGCAGCCCTCGGCATGCTGCTTGACAGCCCCGCTGGGGATCGCCTCCATCGCGGCCCACGTGAAGGATTGCAACGACACCCCGCGCTTGGCCAGCTTGCCCTTCACCACGTCCACGACGCTGCCCAATTGGACGTCGTGGTCGGCGGTCAGGCGCAGGCCCAACGGCTCCTCCTCCAGCGTCACGCCGGCGCTGGAGCCTTTGAAGTCAAAGCGGTTGACCAGCTCTTTCTGCGCCTGCTGGATGGCGTTGCGCAATTCCTGCAGGTTGATTTTGGAGACGATGTCGAAGCTGTGATCCGCCGCCATGCCGCGTCTAGACGCTGAACCGGAAGTTCAGGATGTCGCCGTCCTGCACCACGTAATCTTTCCCCTTGAGCTGGCCCTTGCCGGCTTGGGCCACCGCCTGCTCGCTGCCGTAGGCCATCAGGTCCGCGTAGGCGATCAGCTCGGCGCGGATGAACCCGCGCTCGATGTCCGAGTGGATCGCCCCGCCCGCCTCCGGCGCCAACGCCCCGCGCCGCACCGTCCACGCGCGCACTTCGTCCTCCCCGACCGTGAAATAGGAGAGATACCCCAGCGCCTCATAGCTCACGCGGGTGAACCGGTCAATGGCGGATTCTTCGATCCCCAAGTCCTGCAAAAAGGCCGCCCGCTCCGCCGGGTCGTCCAACTGGCTGAGCTCTTCTTCGATTTTGGCGGAGACGGATACCGCATGGAGGGCCGCATCGGGATACCGCGTGGCGATCTCCTCGGCCAGCCGACGGTCCCGCGCGTCCGCTTCCCCCATATTCAGCACGATCAGCATCGGCTTGCGGGTCAGCAGCGTCGCCCCGCTGAGCATGGTTTGCTCCTTCGGCTCTAATGGGAAGGTGCGGAGCGGGCGATTGGCATTGAGGTGTTCCTGCATCCGCTTCAATAGCGGTTCGGACGACTGGTCCGCCGCCCCCCGCTTGGCGCGATCCTTGGCGAGCCGCTCCAGCCGCGTCTCCACGAAGAGCAAGTCGTGCAGGAGGAGCTCCGCTTGGACCGTGTCGACGTCGCGGAGCGGGTCCACCGTGCCGTCGACGTGAAACACCGTGTCGTCGGGAAACGCGCGCGCCACGTGGGCGAGCACGTCCACCACTCCCACCGCTTTCAGCAAATCGCGATTGCCGGCCGCGTCTTTGGTGAGGTCCGGGAGCAGGACGTACTGGATGGTCGCCGGGACGGATTTCTTGGGCCGGTACATGGCGACCAGTTTGTCAAACCTTGGGTCGCGCACCGGGCAGATGCCGGGGATGGTGCCGCCCGGGCCGGGAGCGGCGGCTGCCGCGTCCACACCGGTCAACAGGCGAAGGATGGTGCGCTTGCCGGCCTGGGGCAACCCGATCAATCCGACTTGCATGACTGGGTCGTTGCGGTGGCGTTACGCGGCCGGTTTGTGGCCGTGCCGGTGATGGGCGCGATCGGCCGGTTTCGCCGGGCCGTGCCCGGGGCCGTTCCGACGCGCGCGATGGTCCGGGCGGCCGCCTCGATGCTCCGACCGGCCGCCGTACTGCGGCCCGTGTCCGCCGCCGTGGCTTAAGCCGGGCCGGCGGAATCCTCCGCGGGAGCGGTGGTCTCCCCCGCCATACCCCTGGCTTGCCGGCCGAGGCGCGGCATAGTTGAACCCGTCGATGGTCAGGCGCGGCACGGTGCGCTTGAGGGCCCGCTCGATCTCGGCCCACACCGGCTCCTCAGATTCATCCACGAGCGTGAACGCATCGCCGGTGGCCTGCGCCCGCGCGGTGCGGCCGCAGCGGTGGACGTAGTCCTCCGCCGTGCCGGGCACGTCAAAATTCACCACGTGGCTGATGTCGTCAATGTGGATGCCCCGGGCCGCCACGTCAGTGGCCACCATGACCCGGCTACGGCCGGTGCGGAACCGGTCCAACGCCCGCAGGCGCTGGTCCTGGCTGCGATCGCCGTGCATCACCGAGGCCTGAATGCCTTCGTGGGACAACGTCTGGAAGAGGCGATCCGCAGCCCGTTTGGTGCGCGTAAAGACGAGCACCGAGTCCATCTGCTCCTGCTTCAGTAGGGCCAGCAACAACTGCGGTTTTTGGTGGCGCGGCACCGGATAGACCGCCTGGCGCACGCCGTCCGCCGGGGCCGTGCTCAGGCCGATCTGCACCGTCACCGGGTCGCGGAGAAACCGATGGGCAAGCGCGGCGATTTCCGGCGGCATCGTCGCGGAAAACATCAGGCTTTGGCGGCCGGACGGCAGCAGCTTCATGATCTTTTGGATATCGGGCATGAACCCCATGTCGAGCATGCGGTCCGCCTCATCCAGGACGACGATTTGCAAATCCACGAAGTCAATGCGGCCGGAGTAGAGGTGGTCCAGCAAGCGGCCCGGCGTGGCGGAAATGATGTCCACCCCGCGCTGGAGCGCCTTGATCTGCGGGTCCATCGGCACGCCGCCGAAGATGGCCGCGCCCGTCAGCGGCACCTCCTTGGAGAGCGCCCGGATGTGGGTCATGGACTGGAGGGCCAACTCGCGGGTCGGCGCGATGATCAAGGTGCGCACGTGGCCGCGGCTTTTTCCGTGTGTCATCAGGCGGTGGAGGATCGGCAGCACGAAGGCGGCGGTCTTGCCGGTGCCGGTTTGGGCGCAGCCGATCACGTCGCGCCCCTGCAGGATCAGCGGGATGGTCTTGGCTTGGATCGGCGTGGCGCGCTCGAACCCCAGCGCCCGGATCCCGTTCATGATGGCCGGCAGCAGCCCCAACGACTCAAAGGTCGTATCCAGGGTCGCGCCGCCGACGGGCGGAGGCGTGGGAGGGGTGGAGGCGTGTCGTTGAAGAGGCGTGGTCATGAGTGCGTTGTGGTTCCTTTCAATTCGGTTGGAGGGGCGCGTCTATGAAGACCAGCATTATACCACGGACGAGGCCGGGGACGCCAGCACTTGCACCCAGCGGCCTTGCCGGCCCTCATGGGAGGCCACCGCGACTTCGTGGAGATCCCACCCGCCCCGGCTGAACCAGGCGAGCACCTGCGATTTCTGATAGGCCACGACGTAGCGGTCCGGGATCCAATCCGACTCGTCGGTGAACGAGGCGCCGTGCCCCCACGCCAGCGTCAGCCCCAGGACCCCGCCCGGCAGCAGGGCGGATCGGAACATCCACAGGTGCCGCCCCAGCTCTTCCGGCGGCACGTGGAGCAGCGCCGCGCGGCACCAGATGCCGTTGTACGAGCCGATGGGAAGCTGCACGGACTCAAACCGCACCACGTGCAGGCCTGCGGACGGGCAGCGGCGAGCCGCTTTGGCGACGAACGCC
>JAHFGX010000008.1:42901-43551 GCA_023247215.1 Candidatus Omnitrophota bacterium | reverse complement strand
GGGAACTGATGCGGCAATACAGCCAGCTCTTCGGCGAGCATGGCCTGACGGTGGCGCAGGTGCTGCTGACCCAATCGGACCTGGCGGATCCGGTGCGATGCCGGAACGCGAAAAACACCCTACGGACGCTGCTGGCCAATCGGGTGGTGCCCATTATCAATGAGAACGATACGGTGGCGGTTGAGGAGCTGACGTTCGGGGACAATGACCGGTTGGCCGCACTGGTGGCCTGCCTGGTGCAGGCAGAGCTGCTGGTCATCCTCTCGGATGTGGATGGCCTGCTCCATGAAGGGCGCGTGATTGAACGGGTCGACCGGCTGGATCACCGCCATCAGACGATGGCGCTGGGCACTTCCCGCGAGACCACCACCGGGGGCATGGCCTCCAAATTGGCCGCCGCCCGGGTCGCCGGGCATGCCGGCATTCCGATGGTGATCGCCAACGGCACCACCCCGCATTCGCTGACAGACCTGTTGGCCGGCCGGCCGGTGGGGACCTTGTTCGCCTCGCCGAACACCCGTTTGGCGCCGCGGGCTGTCCCCGTATTCATCCAGCGACGTCTTGCCAGGCCGCGCGGGATGTGATTCATCGAGATAATCTCGGATTGACTCGAGGACGGTAAGAGATGGCGCTGGATCACATTCAACAGC
>JAHFGX010000008.1:0-42891 GCA_023247215.1 Candidatus Omnitrophota bacterium | reverse complement strand
GGAGCTGGGCCGGGGCCTGTCCAGCTATTCCTCGGGTGATCTGACGCGCATCCAAGGGCAGCGCAGCGATCGGATTGCCCAGATCCTGGGGGTTCGGACAGGACGGGAAGTGATCCATCGGGATAATCTCGTGCTGACTCGAGGGCTGTGAGGGATGGCGCTCGACCACATTCAACAGCAAGTTCAGCAGGTCGCCGCGGCCGCGCGCGTCGCGTCCCGCGAGCTGGCCGCCGCCACCTCCTCCAAAAAAAATGAGGCGGTGCGGGCCATGGCGGCGGCGTTGGTCCAGCGACAGCAGCAGATCCTGTCGGCCAACGCGGCCGATGTCGAGTCGGCCCGGCGGGCCGGATTGGGGGCGGCGCTGGTGGACCGGTTGACGCTGACCGAGAGCCGCCTTAAAGAAATGGTCGCCTCGGCGGAAGCGGTGGCGTCGCTGCCGGACCCCGTGGGGACCGTGCTGCGGGAGTGGCAGCGGCCGAACGGCCTGACCATCCGCAAGGTGCGCGTGCCCCTGGGCGTGGTGGGCATCATTTATGAATCGCGCCCCAATGTGACCAGCGATTGCGCCACGCTCTGCCTGAAAAGCGGGAATGCCGTCGTGCTGCGCGGCGGGGCGGAGTCGTTCCAATCCAACCGCGCGATTGCGGAGGCGCTGCAGCAGGCGTTGCAGGCCACCGGCTTGCCGGCGGCGGCCGTGAGCGTGGTGCCCGTGCCGGACCGGGCCGGGGTGGACGCGATGCTGCAGTTGGACCATGAGATTGACGTGATCATCCCGCGCGGCGGGGAGGCGCTCATCCGCAAGATCGTTGAGACCTCGCGCATTCCCGTCATCAAGCATGCGAAGGGCGTCTGCCACGTCTACGTGGACCAGCCGGCCGACCTGGCGATGGCGGAGCGGATCGCGCTGAATGCGAAGTGCCAGCGCCCGGCGACCTGCAACGCGATGGAAACGTTGTTGGTGCATGCGGGAGCCGCTCCGGCGTTCCTCCCGCAGATCGCGGCGAAGCTCCAGGCGGCGGGGGTCGAGGTGCGCGGATGCGAGCGCACCCGGCAGATGGTCCCCGGCGCGGCGGAGGCGACGGAGGACGATTGGTCGGCGGAATACCTGGACCTGATTCTGTCGGTCAAAGTGGTCGGCTCGCTGGAGGAGGCCCTCGCCCACATCGCCCGCTACGGTTCCAACCATTCCGATGCGATCGTGACGACCGACCAGGCGCATGCCGCGCGGTTTCTCGCGGAGGTGGATTCGGCGTGCGTCTACGTGAACGCCTCGACGCGGTTCACGGATGGGTTTCAGTTCGGCCTGGGGGCGGAGATTGGGATCAGCACGGACAAGCTCCATGCGCGCGGCCCGATGGGGCTGGAGGAATTGACGACCTACAAATACGTGGTGCTCGGCAGCGGACAGATCCGTGAATGAGACTCGGCATCCTCGGTGGGACCTTCAACCCGATTCATCTGGGGCACCTGCTGTTGGCCGAGTCCGCCCGGGAGCAGTTTGCGCTCGACCGGGTCTGGTTCATGCCCGCGGCGGCCCCTCCGCATAAATCCTCACGGGATCTCCTGGGCGGCCCGCAGCGGTTTCGCCTGGTGCAAGCGGCCGTCAAGGGATACCCCAAGTTTTTCACCTCCGATCTGGAGCTTCGGTTGGGGGGCGTCTCGTACACCTGGCGCACCCTGCAGGCGCTGCGCGCGCGTGTGCCGGCCGCGCGCCTGTTCTGGATCGTGGGATCCGACCTCTTGGGCGTCCGGTGGTACCGGATGGACGACGCGGCGCGGCTCTGCACCTTCCTGGTCGCCGAGCGCGGCCGTGCGCCGGCCGGGGCGGCCATTCTGGGCATGCGGCGGATCCGGATGCCGCCGGTGGAGATTTCTTCTTCGGAGATCCGCGCGCGGATCCGGCAGGGGCGGTCTATCCGCTACCTGGTGCCGGACGCGGTGGCGCGCGCGATTGCCCGCGGACGATTCTATCGCGGGGGGCGTCGCTGATTCCTTCAGAGGTGCTCTGGTGGGCCGGGACGTTTGCCGTCCTCTTGGGAATTTCCGCCTACTGCTCGATGACCGAGGCGGCATTTCTCGCGGTCAACAAGGTGCGCCTGCGCCACCTGATGCAGCGCGGATCTCCAGCCGCCAAGCTGGTGTACCGGCTGCTGACGCAGCTGGACCGGCTCATCGCCACGGTCTTGGTGACGAACACCCTGGCGAATGTCGGGATGTCGGTGCTCGGCACGGTGCTGCTGGTGCGGGTGCTGGGCCCGGAGAGGGGGCCGCTCGTGGCGGCGGTGGCCGTCACCATCCTGCTTCTGGTGGTGGGCGAGATTACCCCGAAGCTGTTTGCCGCCCGCCATGCCGACCGGGCGGCGTTGTTGCTGGCGCGGCCGACCCGCTGGCTCCTGGTCGTGATGCGCCCGGCCGTGGCGTTATTTACACGGGTGAGCCAAGGGATCATGCGGGCCCTCGGCGAGCACCGCCTCGCCCGCTCTCCCCTCATCACTGAAGAGGAGCTCAAAGTGATGATCCAGATGGGTCGGGAGGCCGGGGTGGTGGCGGAGCGCGAGCTGCGGATGCTGCACCGGATCTTTGAGTTCGACGACACGGTCGTGCGGGACATGATGATCCCGCGCGACCACATTGCCGGGGTGGAGGTCAGCCAGCCCCCTGAACGGGTGCTTGACCTCCTGGTGGAAGAAGGGCACTCCAGGATTCCCGTGTACCGCGGGTCGCTGGACCACGTTGAGGGGGTGATCTATGCCCGCGACCTGTTGGCGGTCTGGCGGCATGGCGGGCTGTTCGTGCTGGCCGATCTCATCCAGCCGGCGTATACCGTTCCGGAGACCAAACGGGTCGCCGAACTGTTGACGGAGTTCCAGCGATTGAAGGTGCAGATCGCCATCGTGCAGGACCGGCAGGGACGAACGTCCGGCCTGGTGACGATCGAGGACGTGCTGGAAGAGATCGTCGGGGAATTACAGGAAGAGCCGCCGCGCCGCCGGCGTCCCACCAAGAGTTGACGTCTGCAAACGCTCATGCTACGCTGAACGGACTTGCAGCCCGGGTCGGTGCATTCAACAACAAGGAGGATGGATGGACGCGTATTGTGTGAAGTGCAAGGCCAAGAAGGAAATGAAAGACGGCCAGAAAGTCAAAATGAAGAACGGACGTCCGGCGATGAAAGGCCGCTGCCCGGATTGCGGCACAGGGTTGTACCGCATTTTGAAGCCATAGGACCGTGGTTATTGACAGTTCACGCAAGGCGCTGATCGTTGCCGGCGCGGCGCAGGAGAAGCTCGCCGACGATGTGCTGGCGCTTGATCTGAGGCAGTTATCGAGCGTGGCGGATTTTTTCATCATCGCGACAGCCGCCAGCCGCCCCCAAGCCAGGGCGATTGTCGAGGCCGTTGAGCACGCGCTCCACCGGCATCATATGCGGGCGAGGCCAGTCGAAGGCCTGCAGTCTCGCGTGACCCAGCCTCACAGACGCTTGGGACGCCCTCCCTCCGCGGAAGAATTTTCCTGGGTCGTCGTGGATTGCGGAGATATCGTGCTCCATGTGTTCGATCCGCCGACCCGCACTTTTTATCAATTGGAGCGGCTGTGGGGCGACGCCCCACGGCTGCCGCTTGACCTTCCCACCCCGGCCCCGGTGCTCTCCGGCCGGCCAGGGCAGTAGCCCCGGCTCTCCATCCCAGCGTTGAAGGACGGCGATGACTCAACCGCCTTTGAGACATCTCGATGAAGCCTTGACCGACGCGCTGCAGGAAGCGGTGCGGACCTGGGCTGCGTCCGCCGGAGCGGAGGAGTCGTTGCCGGCGTCAACGGCTGCCGTCCGGTGGGACATTCCGAAGGAAGCCTCGCTGGGCGATCTGTCCTCTCCCATCGCGTTTACCCTGGCGTCGGCCAGGCGGCAGCCTCCGCCGGCGGTGGCGGAAGAGATCATCGCACAGCTCCGCGCGGTCCTGGCGGCTCGGCGGCTGGCCGGCGTCGTCGAGCGTCTGGACGTGGTCAGGGGATTCATCAATCTTTTCTTGTCCCAGCAGGCCCTGAGCGGGGTGGTGCGGCGGATCCATCGGGAGCGTCACCAGTATGGCCGCGGCCAGGCCGGCGCGGGAAAATCCGTCTTGATCGAGTTTGTGAGCGCCAACCCCACCGGCCCGCTGAGCGTGGCCCATGGCCGGCAAGCGGCGGAAGGCGACGCGTTGGCCCGGCTGTTGAGGTTCCAGGGCTATCGGGTCACAGCCGAATATTATTTGAACGATGAAGGCCGGCAGATTGAGCTGTTGGGTAAATCCCTCCGCGCGCGCTGCGCTGAGCAGCTCGGGCAGGCCGAGCTGTTTCCCGAAGACGGCTACCACGGCGCGTATGTCACGGACAGCGCGAAGGCGCTGGTGGCGCAATGCGGGCCCGCCGTGCTTCAAAAACCGCTCGAGTGGTTTGCGGAGCAGGGGATGAAGGAGCAGCTCCATCGGATCCAGGAGGACCTGCGCCATTTTGGCTTGCAGTTTGACCGGTGGACCAGCCAGCGATGGCTTCGGACGTCCGGGAAGATCGACCGGGCGCTCGATGCGCTCCGGAGCCGCGGGTTGCTCTTTGAGCAGGACGGCGCCACCTGGTTTGCCTCCACGAAATTCGGCGACGACAAGGACCGGGTCGTCAAGAAACAGTCCGGCGAATTGACCTATGTGGCGCCGGACATCGCCTACCACGCGTGGAAATTCGAGCAGGGCTACGGGCTCATGGTCAACCTCTGGGGGCCGGACCACCACGGTTACATCCCCCGGGTCAAAGCCGCGATGACCGCCTTGGGTCAGCCGGCGGACCGCTTGGTGGTCCGGATCGTGCAGTTGGTCACGCTGTCGCGGGACGGCGCGCCGGTGCCGATGTCCAAGCGCCAGGGGGAGTTCATCACCTTCCGGGAAATTTTGGATGAGGTCGGCGTGGATGCCACGCGGTTTTTTTATCTCATCCGGACGATGGACAGCCATCTGGATTTCGACCTGGAGCTGGCGAAATCCAAGGCGCAAGAGAACCCCGTCTATTACGTGCAGTATGCCCACGCCAGGATCTGCAGCATCCTGGCCTATGCCCAGGGGCAGCTCCCGTGGTTTCGGCGCTTGGGCCGCGTGGACCTGGCGCGCTTGAGCGAGCCGGAGGAGCGGCGGCTGTTGCGCCACCTGTGCCATTTTCCGGTGGCGGTCCGGGCCTGCGCCCAGCAACTGGAGCCGCACGGCATGACCGCCTACCTGCAGAAGCTGGCTGAGCTGTTCCATGTGTTTTACACCCGGCAGCGGGTGATCACCGAAGACGTGCCGCGCTCCCGCGCCCGGCTGAAGCTGATTTCCGCCGCGCGCTGGGTGCTGGCGAACGGCCTCGAGCTGCTTGGAATCAGCGCGCCCCGCCGGATGTAACCTGATGTTGGACTGCTGCCGTCTCTATGTGGGGGAGCGTCTTGAGGTGACCCAGACGCTGGAACAGCTGCTGCGGTTCGGCTACCGGCGCACGGGTCAAGTGGCCGACCCCGGTGATGTGGCTCTCCGCGGCGGCGTCCTGGATATCTTTCCCGCCACCTTTGAGTGCCCCTTGCGAGTGGAGCTTCACGGTTCCCGCGTGCTCTCGATCCGCAGCTTCAATCCGGCTACCACCGATACCCTGGATCGGCACTCCATGGTCGTCATCCTGCCATGCGAGGTCGCGAGCCGCATCGCCCCCACGGCCGCACTACCAGCTTCCGACATCCCGTTCGAGGGCACGCTGGACCTCGCGGTCGGAGACCTGGTGGTCCACGTGGACCACGGGATCGGGCGGTTCGCCGGACGGACGACCCTGCCTGCCCGCCACGCATCCTCCGAGGCGGGCGGGCCGCTGCGGCACGGGCAGACCGATGCGCTGATCCTGGAATACGCCGACGGGGACCGCTTGTACGTGCCCTTGGAGCAGCTGCACCTGGTGCAGAAGTACGTGGGGTTCGGCGGGCGCGCCCCCCAGCTGCATAAGCTGGGCGGCCAGGCCTGGGAGCGGGCGAAGGACCGCGCCTACATCTCCGCGTGGACCTATGCGAAGGACCTGCTGGAGGTCCAGGCCAAGCGGCTGGCCCTGCCAGGCTACGCGTTTCCTCCGGACCACGAATGGCAGCAGGCTTTCGAGCGGGCATTTCCGTATCGCGAGACCCCGGACCAGCTGGCCGCCATCGCCGACGTCAAGCGCGACATGGAGCAGCCGGTGCCGATGGACCGCTTGCTGCTGGGCGATGTCGGGTACGGGAAGACCGAGGTCGCGCTGCGGGCCGCCTGCAAGGCGGTCACCGCGCAGAAGCAGGTCGCTGTCTTGGTTCCCACCACGGTGTTGGCCTACCAGCATCACCGGACGTTTTCGGCCCGGATGAAGTCGCTGCCGGTCACGGTGGAGACGCTCTCGCGCTTTCAATCAGAGGCGGAGCAGCGGCGGGTGATTGCGGCGTTGCAGACCGGGCAGTGCGACATCGTCATCGGCACGCACCGGCTTCTCTCAGACGACCTCGCGTTCCGGGACCTTCGCTTGCTGATTGTGGATGAGGAGCAGCGCTTCGGCGTCAAAGAGAAAGAGCAGCTGAAGCGCTGGCGCAGCCAGCTGGATGTGCTGACCCTGTCGGCCACGCCGATCCCCCGGACGTTGTACCTGTCGCTGATGGGTTCGCGGCACCTCTCGCTGATCACCACCCCGCCTGAGCACCGGCACCCGGTGGAGACGGTAGTGGCCGAAGATGATGATGACTCCCTCGGCCGCTGGATCCGGCAGGAGCTGGCGCGGGCCGGGCAGGTGTACGTCGTCCACAACCGGGTGCGGAGCATTCAGCGCGTGGCCGCGCGGGTGCGCGCCCTGGTGCCGGAAGCGCGCATCGGCATCGGGCACGGGCAGATGGCGGAAGAGGCGCTGGCCCGCACCGTGGCGGATTTCATGGAAGGGCGGCTCGACGTGCTGGTGACCACCACCATCATCGAATCCGGCGTGGACATCCCCAATGCCAACACCATGATCATCGCCGACGCCCACCAGTTCGGGTTGGCCGAGCTGTACCAACTGCGCGGACGGGTGGGACGGTTCACGCGCAAGGCCTACGCCTATTTGGTGGTGCCGCGCGGGACGGTCTTGACAGAGGAGTCTCGCGCCCGGCTGCAGGCGATCGCGAAGCATACGGCGCTGGGGTCCGGGTTTACGATCGCCATGGAAGATCTCAAGCTGCGCGGCGCGGGCAATATCTTGGGGCCGGAGCAGCATGGGCATATCACGGCGGTGGGATTCGACTACTACTGCCGGCTGCTGCGGGAAGCGGTTCGACAGTGCCGCCAGCCGCGGCAGCCGATGAGGGGCGAGCGGCCATGACCAGATCGTGGAGCGTCGCTTTGAGCGCGGCGCTGGCCGTGATGCTCGCACCGTGGTGGGACGTCCAGCCGTCCGCGATGACGAACCGGATCGTGGCGGTCGTGAACGAGGACGTCGTGACCGAGGGAGATGTGCAGGCGCGCGTGGCGGCGTTGAAGGAGCGGGCCGACGCTGAGGGCGCGGAGACCCGCGGGGCGGAAACCGCCATGCGGCGCGCGGTGCTCCAGCGGTTGATTGAAGAGCGCCTGATGCTCCAAGAAGCGCGGCGGCTGGGATTGGCGGCCAGCTCAGAGGAGGTGGCTGAGCGGTTGAGCCGGATCCGCGAGCAGTTGAAGACCGACGACGCCTTTGCCTCCATGCTGCAGGAAGAAGGGTTGACGGAAGAGCGCCTGAAGCAGGAGCTTCGCGATCAGATCCTCATCCAGCGGGCGATCGAGCAGGAGGTGCGCGCCAAGCTCGTCGTGAGCCCCGCCGAGATTGACGGCGCGTTGAGCGATCACGGCGTGGACCAGACCACCGGCGAAGAAGCGCAGGTGCGGCATCTGCTGATCCGCGTGACACCGGAGCGGCCGGTGGACGAGGCCAGGGGGTTGGCGACGCATCTCTACGAGCGCCTGCAGCGCGGCGCCCTCTTTGAAGAGCTGGCCCGCACTTACTCGGATGACCCGCATGCCCATGAGGGGGGCCTGCTGGGATGGGTGCGGTCCGGGCAGCTCTTGCCGGAGTTGGATGCGGCGATCTCGCACGCGGCCGTGCACGAGATTTCCCCACCGATCCAGACGCGGTTGGGCTTCCATCTCATCCAGGTGGAAGAGCGCCGCCACATCGGCGCGGACGATGCGGCAGCCTCGCGACGGCAGGTTGAAGACCAGGTGTACCAGGACAAGTTCCGGGAGCGGATGGCCCAGTGGCTGCAGCGCCTTCAAGAGAAGGCCTACATCAGCATCTCCTCTGATTTCGCAGCCTCGTCTTAGAGTGCCTTCCAACACATGTCCCGCATCCATAAGCCGCCGGTGGTCGTGATCACGGCCGGCGATCCCAGCGGCATTGGGCCGGAGGTGATCGTGAAGGCGCTGGCGCGGTCCCGCAGCGGAGGCGGCGCCCGGCCCGCCGGCGCCACCCTGATCGTCGTCGGAGACCGGCCGGTGTTTTCGCAGACCGCGAAGGCGGCGCGCCAGTCCTTTCCTTCCTGGGTGCGCTTCCTGGACCTGGGGCATCGGGACCGGTTTGTGCCTGGCCGAAGCACGCCGGCGGCCGGCCGGGCCTCGCTGCGGTACCTCGAGACGGCCATGAGCTTGATGCGGAGCGGGCAGGCGCAGGCCCTGGTGACCGGCCCGTTGACGAAACGGTCCGTCGAGCCCTGGGCCAAGGGGTTTCAAGGACAGACCGAATGGCTGGCCCACGCGTGCGGCGCCTCGCGTGTGGTGATGACGTTTGTCGCCGGCCGGCTCCGGGTGGCGCTGGTGACGCGGCACCAAGGGTTGCGAGCGGTGATGCGCTCCATGCGGCCCGAGGAGTTGCGCGAGACGATTACGGTCTTGGCTGAAGGATTGCGCCGGTCGTTCGGGATCGCCCGCCCGCGCCTGGCCGTCTGCGGGGTCAACCCGCACGCGGGGGAAGGCGGGCTCTTTGGCGAGGAAGAGCAGCGCGTCATGTGCCCGGTGCTGCGCGCGCTGCAGCGGAACGGGTTGCGCGTGGAGGGCCCGTTTGCCGCCGATGGATTCTTCCCGGGGTTCGTCAGGCGGCTCCAATCGGCTCCATCCGCCGCCGCGCCCTACGATGCCGTCGTGTGCTGGTACCATGACCAAGGGTTGATCCCCTTTAAGCTGGTGGCCCGCGACTCGGGCTGCCAGGTGAGCCTTGGGCTGCCGATCATCCGCACCGCCCCGGATCATGGCAGCGCGTTGGATATCGCCGGCCGGGGGGTGGCGGATCCAGGATCCATGCGGGCCGCAATCGCTCTGGCGGTCGAGCTGCTCCAACGACGGAGCCGAGGCTCAGGACATGCCGTCCGGGGGTGAGCCGCATACGCTCAGTGAGCTGCGCCAGCTCTTGCGGATTCATCAGGTCCGGCTGAAGAAGCGCCTTGGGCAGCATTATCTGGTGGATCCGCACCTCGCCCGCCGCATGGTGGAGGCGTGCGGCCTGGCCGCCGATGACACGGTCATTGAGATCGGGCCGGGTCTGGGAGCGCTCACCGGGTTGTTGGCGGCCCGCGCCGGGCGGGTCGTGGCGGTGGAGCTGGACGCGGCGATCGCCGGGATCCTGGCGCAGCGCCTGGCCGGCACTCCCCAAGCGCAGGTCCTGCAGCAGGACATTTTGGAGTTTCCCTGGTCCGAGTATCCCGGCAGCCTGGTGGTGGGGAACATCCCCTATCAAATTACCTCGCCGCTCTTGGCGGCCCTCAGCGATCCTGCGACCCTGGTGCGCGGGGTCTGGCTGGGGCTTCAGCGCGAGGTGGCGCAGCGCCTGTGCGCCCGCCCGGGCACCAAAACCTACGGGCGCCTCACGCTGTTGGTCGCGTCGCGGTTTTCCGCCGCGCCGGTCTTGCCCCTCCCCAAGCGCGCGTTCTTCCCGCAGCCGAGGGTGGATTCGGTCTGGCTTCGGTTGTCCCCGCATGCGCAGCCGCGGCTCACGACGGCCGAGGCGCCATATTTTTTTGAGGTGGTGCGGGCCGCCTTCTCGCAGCGGCGAAAAATGCTGGTGAATTGCCTCCAAGAAATTCGAGATCCGACCGTCACGCGGGAGCAGGCGCAGGCTGCGCTGCGCCAGGCGGGGTTGCCGGAGCGCGTCCGGGGCGAAGAGCTTTCGTTTGAAGCGTTTCAATCGCTGGCACAGGCGGTTGCGAAGACCGCGTAGTGGGAGTATCATAATTCTTTCTCCAGGAGGGAAATGATGGCTGTGGTCACACCGGCTGAAGTGCAGGCGGTCGCATTCTTGGCGCGGGTCCAGTTGGCGGATGGACAGGCGCAGCACGTGGCGGCCCAGGTGGATCAGGTTCTCGCGTACGTCAGAAAGCTCCAGGCCATTCCGACCCAGTCGATCGAACCGACCAGCCATGTCCTGCCGCTGGCCAACGTGACCCGGCCGGATCAGACGGTTCCGTCCTTGGCTCCCGAAGAGGCCGTGCGCTTGGCACCGGATCGGCGCGGCCACCTCGTCCGCGTGCCGAAAGTGGTGGATTTGAGTTAGTGTATGTCTGCAGGATCTCCCGCCTTGCTCACCGCGCGCGAGCTGCGCGACCAGATTGCCGCCGGCGCCCTTGATCCGCGCGTGGTGCTTCACGAGCTGCTTCAGCGGATTAGCCGCATCAACCCCGCGGTGGGCGCGTATGTGGCGGTGGATCCGGAGCGCATCACCGCGCAGCTCGAGGAACGCCTTCGCCACGGCCCGCGGGGCCCGCTCTTTGGCGTTCCCATCACCATCAAGGACAACTTGTGCGTCAGGGGAGAGGAGACGGCGTGCGGCTCCCGCATCCTCTCCGGGTTTCGCCCGCCGTATCATGCGACGGTGGTGGAGCGGCTCTTGCAGGCCGGCGCGATCGTGATCCCGCGGGCCAACATGGATGAGTTCGCCTTCGGGTCGTCAACGGAAACATCCGCCTTCGGGCCGACCCGCAATCCCTGGGATGTCACCCGGGTGCCGGGCGGCTCCAGCGGCGGCTCGGCGGCCGCCGTGGCAGCCGGTGCTGCGGTGGCGGCGCTGGGCACAGACACCGGCGGCTCCATCCGGCAGCCGGCCGCCTTCTGCGGCGTCGTCGGGCTGAAGCCGACCTACGGGCGGGTGTCGCGCTACGGGTTGATCGCGTTTGCCTCCTCGCTGGACCAGGCGGGACCCATCACCCAAGACGTGACCGATTGCGCGCTGCTGCTGTCCGTCATCGCCGGGCAGGATCCCCGTGATTCGACGTCGGCTCCGATGCCGGTGCCGGATTACCTGGCGGCGGTGTCCCAGACGGCCCGCGGGCTGCGGGTCGGCTTGCCGAAGCTGCCCGCCGAGGGGTTGGATGGAGACGTCCGGGCCGCGATGGACGAAGCGACGCGGGTGTTGGAGCGCCTGGGGCTCACCACCGTGCCGGTGGAGCTGCCGCATATCCATCAGGCGATCGAGACCTACTACATCATTGCGACGGCGGAAGCCAGCTCGAATTTGGCTCGATACGACGGCGTGCGGTATGGGTGGCGCGCCTCGGAATTCGCCGCTGGCGGCGGCAGCGTTGAGCCATCGTCTGCCCAACGAGGCGTCCTCCAAATGTATCTACACACCCGGGCCCAGGGGTTCGGCCCGGAAGCCCTGCGCCGAATTCTGCTGGGCACGTACGTGCTCTCGCGCGGCTACTACGACGCGTACTACCTGCAGGGCATGAAGGTCCGGACCTTGATGAAGCGTGATTTCGACGCGGCGCTGTCGCAGTGCGACGTGCTGCTCCTGCCGACGGCGCCCACCCCGGCCTTCCGGCTGGGCGAGAAGCTGGACAATCCGCTGCAAATGTATCTCTCGGACATCTACACGATCTCCGCCAACCTCGCCGGCGTGCCGGCGATCTCGCTGCCGTGCGGGTTCTCGAGCGCGGGGTTGCCGATTGGGATGCAGCTCATCGCCGCGCCGTTTCAGGAAGCGACGCTGCTGCGCGCGGCCCGGGCGTACGAGCAGGCCACCGATTGGCACCGCCGCCATCCCGCGATCTCTTCGGTCGAGCAAGCGCGATGACCTACGAGCCAGTGATCGGGTTGGAGGTGCACGTGCAGTTGGCGACAGCCTCGAAGCTGTTCTGCGGCTGCCCGACGACGTTCGGCGCGCCGCCGAACAGCCAAACGTGCCCGGTGTGCCTCGGGTTGCCGGGCGTGTTGCCGGTGCTCAACCAACGCGCGTTCGAGCTGGGCATCCGCGTCGCCGTGGCGCTGGAGTGCCGGGTGGCGGAGACGATGAAGTTCGACCGCAAGCAATACTTCTACCCGGACTTGCCCAAGGGCTATCAGATTTCCCAGTACGACCGGCCGCTGGCTCACGACGGCCATCTGGATGTCGCGGTGAACGGCGCCATGAAGCCGGTTCGGATCCACCGCGCCCACTTGGAAGAAGACGCCGGCAAGCTGCTCCACGATCCGAACGAGCCGTTCAGTTACGTGGACTTCAATCGCGCGGGCATCCCGTTGCTGGAGATCGTCACCGAGCCGGACCTGCGCCTGCCGGAGGAAGCCTATGCCTATCTGGTGGAGCTGAAGGCGATCTTGCGCGCGCTGGGCGTGTCGAACTGCAACATGGAAGAGGGCAGCCTGCGCTGCGACGCCAACATCTCGCTGCGGCCGGCCGGCGCCTCGGCATTGGGCCCCAAGGTGGAAATCAAAAATTTGAACTCCTTCAAGGCGGTCAAAGACGCCCTGGGGTTTGAGATCGAGCGCCAGCAGCGAGCCATTGAAGGACGCCAGACGATCGTGCAGGAAACGCGGTTGTGGAATGCGCGGGCGCCGGCCACCGAGCCCATGCGCAGCAAGGAAGAGGCGTCGGACTATCGCTACTTCCCGGAGCCGGATCTGGTGCCGTTCCGCATTGACGCCCCCGCCGTCGAGGCGGCCCGGCGGGCGTTGCCGGAGCTGCCGGCTCAGCATCGGCAGCGCCTGGCCGAGACCTACGGGTTGTCGGCGTATGACGCCGGGGTGCTGGCGCAGTCCCGCGCCTTAGGCGCGCTCTTCGAGCAGGCCGTCGCCCAGTACCCGAAGCCGAAGCCGGTGGCCAATTGGATCATGGGGGACCTGCTCGGCTACCTCAACGCGCACGGCCAGGATCCGGACACGGCGGCGTTTCAGCCGGCATGGCTGGCGCATCTCCTGCAGGCGCTGGACGGCGGGGCCATTTCAGGCCGAACCGCGAAGGCGCTGTTCGTCGAGTCGCTGGAGCGGCAGCGCGATCCGCAGGAGCTCATGCAGGAGCGTGACGTGCGGCAGATTGTGGACGCGGGCGAGCTGGAGCGCCTGGTAGACGCCGTGGTGGCCGAACACCAAAAATCCGTGGCCGATTACCAGAAGGGCAAGGCCAACGCGCTGATGTTCCTGGTGGGAAAATGCATGGAGCGCGCGCGCGGCCAGGCGAACCCGCAACAGCTTCGAACGATTCTCGAGCGAAAACTGACCATATCACGGGAGGCGGCTTTATGATGCGATGGCGACGGATCGGGGTCGTGGTGGCGGTGGTCGCAGCGACGGTAATAGGGTTTGCCGCGACGCTGCATGCGAAGCGCTCGGCGGAAGAGGAGGAGCTGTACCGCCAGCTGGAACTGTTCACGGACGCCCTCTCCATCGTCGAAGCGGATTACGTGGAATCGCCGGAAGCCAAACAGCTCGTCTACGGGGCGCTGAAGGGCATGCTGGCCACGCTGGACCCCTACAGCCAGTTCATGGACCCGGACAGCTACAATGAGCTGAAGATCGACACGGAGGGCGAATTCGGCGGGCTCGGCATCGAAATCACCATCAAGGACGACCTGCTGACCGTGATCACGCCCATTGACGATACGCCGGCCTACCGGGCAGGGATCAAATCTAACGACCGGGTCGTGAAGATTGACCAGGAGAGCACGCGGGGCATCACGCTGCTCGACGCCGTCAAGAAACTGCGCGGCAAGCCGAACACCTCCGTCCTGCTGACGGTGCTGCGCGAAGGTGAAAACGAGTTGAAAGAATTCACCGTGACGCGCGATATCATCAAGATCCAAAGCGTCAAGGAAGCGAAGATGCTTGATGAGCATATCGGCTACATCCGCTTATCCGATTTCCGCGAGAACACCCCGCAGGATTTGGAAGATGCCGTCAAACAACTGAAGCAGGGCCAGGCGGAAGGGCTGATTTTGGACCTGCGAAACAACCCCGGCGGGTTGTTGGACGTGGCGGTCTCCACCTCCGAGCTGTTCTTGCATGGGAAGCAGATGGTCGTGACGACCAAAGGCCGCCTGCGGAACCAGAACCTGGAATTCCGCAGCCGGCGGGAGGGGTTGGTCAGCGATATCCCCTTGGTGGTGCTGGTGAACGAAGGCTCGGCCTCCGCCTCGGAGATCGTCGCTGGGGCCATTCAGGACCACCGGCGGGGCATCATCCTGGGCACGAAGAGCCACGGCAAGGCTTCGGTGCAGACGATCTTCCCCCTGAAGGACGGCAGCGCCCTGCGGCTGACGACCAGCAAGTACTACACGCCGAACGGGCGCATGATCCATGGCCAAGGCATCATCCCGGACGTGGTGGTGCCGTTTGAGCCGCCGCCGGAGCCGACGGCCAAACCCAAAGGTCCGCAAGCGGATCAGATCTTCGATTCCATCGAGCAGCACAAGAACGCCAACAGCCCGGACGCGGCGAAGCCGAAGGACAACCAGCTGGACCGCGCGGTGGACCTCCTGAAAGGCATCCGGGTCTATCAGGCATCGCTGAAGAACGGGGCGTGAGGCGTGCGGATCTTGGGGATTGAAACTTCCTGCGATGAGACGGCCATCGGCGTCGTGGAGGACGGCCGGCGCATCTTAGGACACGTGCTGGCATCCAGCCAGGAGATGCATGGCCCGTATGGCGGCGTCATTCCGGAAATCGCCGCGCGCGTGCACGTGGAGGTGATCTGGCAGGTCTTGGAGGCCGCGCTCGCGCGCGCCGGCTCCCGGCTGGAGGAGATGGATGCCATCGCGGTGACATCCGGTCCGGGGTTGCCGGGGGCGCTGCTCATCGGGGTGGCGTTTGCGAAGGGGTTGGCGCTCGCGCTGGACCGGCCGCTGATCGGCGTCAACCACTTGACGGCGCATCTCTACGCCGGAGAGATGCACCAGCCGGAGGTTGCGCCTCCCTATGTGGGGCTGGTGGTCTCCGGCGGCCACACCGTGTTGGGTGTGATGCATCCGGAGCGGCAGATTGAGCCGCTCGGGGAAACCAAGGATGACGCCGTGGGAGAAGCGTTTGATAAGGTGGCCAAGCTGCTGGGATTAGGCTACCCGGGCGGGCCGGTGATTGACCGGCTTTCCAGCGATGGGCAGGCGGATGCCGTGGCGTTTCCCCGCCATCACACCAAAGGCAGTTTTGACTTCAGCTTCAGCGGATTGAAAACGGCGGTGTACCGCCACGTGCGGGACACGGTGGGGTCTGGCGCGTCCGCCGAGTCTGAGCCCTCCGTGAAGCTCCCCGGCGGAGGACGCCGGACCGCCGTGGCTGACATCGCCGCCAGCTTTCAAGAGGCCGCGGTGGATATGGTGGTGACCCGGACGCTGCGGGCCTGCCAGCGAACAGGCCTTCGCACGATTGTGGTCGGCGGCGGCGTGGCGGCCAACCGCCGGCTCCGGCAGCGCTTGGCTGACGAAGGGCAGGTGAAAGGATTAACGGTAGTCATTCCGCCGCCGGGGTTATGCGTGGATAACGGTGCGATGGTGGCGGGGTGCGCGTTTGAAACCTTGCGGCAGGGCCGGACCTCGCCGCTCGATTTATCCGTGGAGCCCAACCGGCCGATAGGAGCGTAACGTCAGGATGCCTCCGTTGCTCATTGTGGAGCGATTATTGCTGGTGACGCTGCTGGGCGGCATCATCGGGTTCGAGCGGGAACGCCATGGCCGCGCCGCCGGCTTGCGGACGCACATCCTGGTGGGAATGGGCTCGTGCCTGATGATGCTGACCGGAATCTTCCTTGCGGAGACCTGGAGCGGTTCCGGCCTGGATCCCACACGCATTGCCGCGCAGGTCGTCAGCGGCATCGGCTTCCTCGGCGCGGGCACGATCCTGCGCGCTCGCGCCTCGATTCGCGGCCTGACGACGGCGGCAAGCCTTTGGGTCGTGGCGGGAGTGGGATTGGCCGTCGGCGCCGGCTTCGAATTCGGCGCGGTCGCAGTGACGCTGATTTCGTTGGTCGTCCTGTTCAGCCTCAGCCGATGGGAGCGCGTCATCCGGCGGGATTGGTATAAGGGGCTGGTGGTCGAGACCACCTTCTCGCTGGAGGTCTTGGCGGAGATTTACCGGCTCCTGGCGCTCTATGACGTGGAAGTGCGCGGGGTGGAGCTGAAGCGGACCGACGCGTCCGGCGCCGTCGTGGAGCTGGAGGTCAAGTTGCGGTCGGAACAGACGCAGCATGACGTGACGGAGCAGCTCTCGCGGACGCCGGGAGTACAGCGAGTCACATGGCGATAGCTTAATGGCTTTTCGTCGGCGGCCGGTCAACGAAGCGTCGCGCGCCCAGCGGCTGGAGGTGGATGCCAGCATGAGCGGGACGCTGCGGTTCAAAGACCCCGTGAATCTTCAGATCAACGGCCGGTTCGAAGGGACCCTGGAGACGAAGGGCAATCTCACCATCGGAGAGCATGCCCGCGTGCAGGCCAGCATCCACGGAGAAGAGGTGGTGGTGGACGGCACGGTGGACGGCACGATCACGGCCTTCAGCCGCGTCGAGCTTCGCGCGACGGCCCGCGTGGTCGGCAAGATTTCCAGCCCCAAGCTGATCGTGCATGAGGGTGCGGTGTTTCACGGCACCTCGGAGATGATGGCCAGCCCGCGCCAGGAGCCGCAATGGCTGACCGCAGAAGAGCTGGCCAGCTACTTGGAAGTGGAAGCACCGACGGTGGTGGGCTGGGCCAAGGCGGGCCGGTTGCCGGCTCAGCACGAGGGCGGCCAGTGGCGGTTCAACCGGCAGCAGGTGGAAGAGTGGCTGGCGCAGGAGAAGATCCGCCACCCGAATACCTGAAGGACAACGACACACGCATGGAAAAACTGTGGACGATTGGAGAAGTGGCCCGGCACCTGGGCGTCACGGAAGCGGACGTGGAGTCGCTGGTACGCTCCGGCAAGTTGACCGGCTACCGGCTGGGCGGGGAGTTCGTCCGGTTCCGTCCCGAGCAGGTGAAGTTGTTGAAAGAGCAGATCCAGCCGCGCGCGGATGGCGCGGCGGAGGCGGCGCCGGCTGCCGAGCCTGCAGGGTGGCGGGAGCGCCTGCGGGATTTCCTCTACTTTTACGACTTCTACCTGCTGGCCTTTGCGCTCTGCGCCGCCCTGGTCATCTACCTGATTTGGTCCACCTAAGGATGGTGACGGAACAACGGTTGCGCCGCTGGCTGCGTGAAGTGCGCCAAGGCCGCCGGCCCATCGGCGCGGTGGTCGCGTCCCTCAAACATTTTCCCCACGCGGACCTGGGATTTGCCAAGCTTGATACGCACCGGCGCCTGCGCCGCGGCTTGCCGGAAGTGATCTTTTGCCCGGGCAAACACGAGGCCCATCTCGTTGAGATCGTCGGCCGGCTACATGCCCATCGCGACACCATTCTCCTGACCCGGTTGGACGCGGAGGTGGCGCAGCGGCTGCAGCAGCGCCATCCGTTCCTGGCATACGATCCGATGGCCCGGATGGCCTATTGGGTGCCAACGCGGCTGCGCCGGCGGGGACTGGTGCCGGTGCTGAGCGGCGGCACCGCCGACCTGCCGGTGGCGGAGGAGGCTGCGCGGACCTTGGAGGTGTTCGGCAGCCGAGCGGCGCGGATCTATGATGTGGGCGTGGCGGGCTTGCACCGGCTGTTGGGCCAGATCCCGGTCTTGGAGCGCGCCCGCGCGCTGGTCGTCGTGGCGGGGATGGAGGGCGCCTTGGCCAGCGTGGTGGCCGGGTTGGTGGATTGCCCGGTGGTCGCCGTGCCGACCAGCGTGGGGTATGGCGCGAGCTTTGCCGGCATCGGTCCCTTGCTGACCATGCTGAATAGCTGCGCTCCCGGCATCGGTGTCGTCAATATTGATAACGGGTTTGGCGCCGGCTACCTGGCGCACCTCATCAATTACGGTCCCTCGGCTGGTTGAGTTGATGCCGTTTCGGCTGATCCGGCGGTCCGTGCAGCGCGCGGGACGCTTGATCCCGCGCGAGGCGCGCCGTCTGCGAGGCCGGTCCATTGCCTTGAATCCGGGCGGGGTCATGCCGTGGCATTCCACGGGGACTCGCGAAGAAGTGTTGGTCGTCCTGTCCGGCCGTCTGGAGCTTCGGCTGGGCGAGGACTCCGACGGGCGGACCGTCCAGCTGGCGGCGCACCACAGCGTCTTCTTGCCGAGGGACACCCGGCATAGCCTTCGCAACCCCGCGCGCGCGATCGCCCGATACCTGTACTTCACCGCCTAGGAGGCACTCTTAATGTCCACTGCCCAGCACGCCGCGCTCCTGCAGGCCCGGTTGGTGGACCTCGGTGTCGCGACGTCCGATCAGCTGGCCCAAGCCGTTCACGAACAGCAGGGCAGCCAGGAGCGATTTGGAGCGGTCTTGAAGCGGCTGGGAATCTTGCGCGATGCCGACGCCGGCAAGCGGCTCGCCTCTCAGCTTGGATGGCTGCCGGTTCGGCTGCAGCCTCTCCAGAGCGATCCGGCGGTGCGCGAGCGGATCCCGATCGATGCGTGCCGGCTTCATCGGATGGCGCCGGTGCATCAAACCCCGGAGGGCCGCGTCGTTGTGGCCTCCGATGATCCGTTGACGGTGTTCGCGCTGGATTCGCTGGGACGCCGCTTCGGCTGCGGATTGGAAATGGTGCTGGTGCCGGAAACCGACATGGAGGTGCTCTTTGGGCAGCTCCTGCAGCCTGGGCCGGCGCACGATCCCGCCAAGCCGGCACCCGTCTTAGCACCTCAGCCCAGCGGATCCAAGCCGCCGTCGCCGCCAGCCCAGCCTTCCGGAAGCGTTCCGCCTCCGCTGGCATCGTCTTCCGCCGTGCCTCCGAAGCCTGCGGCTCCGTCTCCCTTGCCGCCTCTTGCGCCCCCCCTGCCGTCGGCGGCCCCGCTGTCCGCTGCGGTGCCTCGGAATGCCGGGGACGCGGTTTCGTCGGACGATGCGCCCATCATCCGCTTGGTGGATTCCGTGCTGACCGAGGCGGTGAATTTGCGGGCCAGCGACATCCATGTGGAGCCGCTCGCGGACCAGTTGCGGGTCCGCTACCGCATTGACGGCGTGCTGCATAATGTGAACACCCCGCCCAAAGCGCTGCAGGGGCCGCTCACCAGCCGGCTGAAAATTCTGGCCGGGCTGAACATCGCGGAAAAGCGGTTGCCGCAGGACGGCCGGATCCAACTCAGCGTGCAGCAGCGGCCGATGGACGTTCGGGTCTCGGTCCTGCCGGCCCTGCACGGCGAATCCATCGTGATGCGGTTGCTGGACCGGGCCCATGCGGTGCAGGGGGTCGGGGAGCTGGGGTTAGCCGACGGCGACCGGCAGCAATGGGACCAGTTGATCCGCCGGCCCTACGGCATGATTCTCGTGACCGGCCCCACCGGGTCCGGAAAGACCACGACGCTCTATGCGACCCTCGCGGCCCTGAACCAACCGGATCGCAAGCTCATCACGGTGGAAGATCCGGTGGAATATCAGCTCTCCGGCGTCAATCAGGTGAATGTTAAAACCTCCATCGGCCTGTCGTTTGCGGCCGGGCTGCGCGCCATGCTGCGTCAGGCGCCGGACGTGATCATGGTGGGGGAAATCCGCGACGCCGAAACCGCCCAGGTGGCCATCCAGGCGGCCTTGACCGGGCACCTGGTGTTCTCGACGCTGCACACCAACGATGCGCCTTCCGCCATGACGCGGCTGATGGACATGGGGATCGCGCCGTTTCTTGTGGCCTCAACGGTCCAGGGCGTGCTGGCGCAGCGCCTGGTTCGGCGCATCTGCGAGAGCTGCGCGGGGCGGCGCGCGCCCACGCCGGAGGAGCGCATGCTGCTGGGGGCCGGCACTCCCGGCGCCCACCCGCCAGGGACGAGTGCCCAGGCTGGATCGGAGGAGGTTGCTGAAGGCCGAGGGTGTGACGCCTGCCACCAGAGCGGCTATCGCGGGCGGCTGGGGATCTATGAACTGTTGTTGGTCACGGATGGGCTGCGTCATTTGGTCGCGAGCAAGAACCAGGCCTCGCGCTTGCGGCAGCAGGCCCTGCAGGACGGCATGCGGACGTTGCGGGACGACGGCCTGGTCAAGGTGCGTGCCGGGTGGACCACGGTGGCGGAAGTGCTGCGGGCCACACCGGAAGAGGGCGCGGAATGAGCGGGCCACAACTGCAAGTCCAGGCGCTGCAGGAGGCGATGGCCGCCGCTGGCAGCGCCGGCGTCTCCGCTGAAGCGGCCAAGGACAGCGCCAAGTTGCTGGAGCTGGCCAGCCAGGCGCCGGTGATCCGCCTGGTGGATCAGTGCTTATCGGAAGCGGTCAAGCGGCGCGCATCGGACGTCCATATCGAAACGTTTGAGAACGCCGTGCTGATCCGCTACCGCATTGACGGCGCGTGCTATGAAGTCGCCCGGCCTCCCATGAGCTTGGCGTTGGCGATTGCCTCGCGGATTAAGATCCTGGCCAACCTGGATGTCGCCGAATCCCGTCTGCCGCAGGACGGCCGGATCCTGCTGACGCAGGAGGGGCGGCAAATTGACCTGCGCGTCTCGACGCTGCCGACGATTTACGGCGAAAGCATCGTGTTGCGGGTGTTGGACAAAAGCTCGCTGAACAAGACGCTCGCCCATCTCGGGATGGGGGCGGAGGTCCAGCAGGCGATGGAGCGGCTGATCCGCCGCCCGCACGGGCTCCTGCTGGTGACCGGCCCCACCGGGTCCGGAAAGACCACGACGCTCTACGGCTGTCTGTCCTCGCTGAATCGCCCGGAGTCCAAGATCATCACCACGGAAGACCCCGTGGAATACGACGTGGCCGGGCTGGTCCAGGTCGCCATCAATCAGAAGATCTCCCTGGATTTCGCCACGTGCCTGCGCGCCATCCTGCGGCATGATCCCGACATCATCATGGTGGGGGAAATCCGCGACGCCGAAACCGCCCAGGTGGCCATCCAGGCGGCCTTGACCGGGCACCTGGTGTTCTCGACGCTGCACACCAACGATGCGCCCGGCGCGGTGACGCGGTTGCTGGATATGGGGCTGGAGCCGTTTTTGATCACCTCCACCGTCATCGGGGTGCTGGCCCAGCGGTTGGTCCGCCGGCTGTGTCCTGCCTGCCGCGCCCCGGCCGCCCCCACCGAGGAAGAGCTGGCGGCCCTGCGGTTGTCTCCGGAACAATGGCAAGCGTTTGAGGCGGCGCCGCCCAAAGGCCCCGGCGGGTCCATTGTCCACTCTGCCATGGCTCCAACGCACACGCCGATGCGGCCGGTGGGGTGCGAGGCCTGCCAGGGGTTGGGGTTTCAGGGGCGGACCGGCATTTTCGAGTTGTTGGAAATGAGCGAGCAGATCCGGCCGTTGGTCTTGGAGCGGCGTGTTGTCAGCGAGATCCGCGCGGCGGCAACAGCGTCTGGGATGCGCAGCTTGCGCGAATACGGCCTGGAGCAGGTGCTCCAGGGCGAGACGACGTTGGCCGAGGTGTTGCGGGAGACACACGATGTCAATTAAGGGAAGAACACGCGCGGGATTCACGCTGGTGGAGCTGCTGGTCGTGATCGCCATCCTGGGCATTTTGATGAGCTTGGTAACGGCCGGCGCGCAGACGGCTCGCCGGCGCGGCGCGCTGGCCAAGGCGAAATCCACTATCGCCTCGCTGGAAACCGCCATTGCGATGCACCACAGCGATTTGGGGGTGTATCCGGCGTCGGGAAACGCGGAGCTGGTCGCCGCGCTGACGGAAGAGCCGGACGATGCGAATTGGCAAGGCCCCTACATGGAATTCAAGCAGGACGAGCTCGTGAACGGCGAGCTGGTGGATCCCTGGGGGGCGCCGTACGTCTATGTATCGGTCAACGGGGGGTCGCCCTCGCACCGGACCCAGTCCTATGACCTGTTTTCGCTCGGCCCCAACGGCACGGATGACGGCGGCACGCAGGACGACCTGGTGAACTGGTGAGAGGCGGATGGTAGGCCAGGGCTCGGGGATCAAGCTCCCGGCTCTCCTCCGGCGCCGCTCCTCCTCCCGCGCGTTCACCCTGGTGGAGTTGTTGGTGGTCATTGGCATTATCGGCATTATTTTGGCGACCAGCGTGCCGGCATTGTCCGGTTACGCCACGCAGGTGCGGCTGAAAACAGCCACCCGAGAAATCGTGGGCTTGCTCTTGCTGGCGCGGAGCCTGGCGATCAGCCATCATGCGCCGCAGTCGGTCGTGATTGACCTGGAGCAGGGGGAGCTGAGCCTGGATGGCGCCACCGGCGACCTGGCCTCCCGCCGGGTGCGGCTGCCGCCCGCCATCCAGATTGAGGTGACGGAATCGGATGGCTCGGAGCGTTCGCAGGTGACGTTCCAACCGAGCGGGGCGCTGGCCGGGCGTTCCATCTCGATTGCCCTGTCGAACGGCAAGCGCACCCAGACCATCTTGGTCACGGGCGTCACCGGCGCCGTGCTGGTGCAGTAACCGCTTGACGCCACTTGGGGAACATGCTACAGTGCCCCCGCATGAACACGAGCGCGTTCAAACTGCGTGTCGTGGGATGCCTCGCCTGCTGTTTGAGTCTCCCATATCCCCTGGTCAGCGCCTTTGGCCTTCGTGACCAAGCGCTTGCCTACCGGCAGGAAGGCTACCAGCAGCAGCAGCACGGGGATCTTGATGCCGCGCTGGCCTCCTATGAGAAAGCCGTCGAGTTTGATCCGGCGTATGCGACGGCTCGCGTGGATGTCGGCGTGGTGCTTGAGCAGATGGGCCGGCCGCAAGATGCCCAGGGCGCCTACGAATCGGCGCTGGTCGTGGACCCCGACTGCCTGGAAGCGCATTCCAATTTGGCGAGCTTATACGAGCAGCTTGGCCAGCCTGAGCAGGCCATTGCGCATTGGCGCAAGCGGTACGAGCTGGGAGATGCGCAGGATCCCTGGACGGTGAAAGCGGAAGAGCGGCTGGCAGCCTTGGGAGCGCTGAAAGGATTTCCAGGTCCCAAGGGCCTGTGGTTCGTCCGCCACAAGGTCGTCCAGCACGAGTTGGAAGCGCATGAGCAGTCCTTGCAGGACTATCGATCCCTGACCGAGCAGGGCAGGGAGTGGTGACCGGTTCAGCTTAACGACAAGACCACCGACCGTTTCCTCGATCATCATCCGTTGTTCCCGCATCCGGCATGCCTGACGCAAAGGCCTTTCTCATTGACGGCACGGCGTTTTGCTACCGCGCCTTTTATGCGATCCGGGCGCTCTCAACATCCGACGGCCGGCCGACCAATGCCGTCTACGGGTTTGCCACCATGCTCAAGGCGCTGCAGGCCGCGCATCACCCCCAGTATCTGGCGGTGGCGTTCGATGCCGGCAAGCCCACGTTCCGCCATGAGCGGTATGAGGCCTATAAACAGCACCGCAAGCCGATGCCGGATCCGCTCATCGGCCAGCTCCCGCTCATCCGCGAGCTTCTGGAAGCCCTTCGCGTCCCCACCTTTCAGATGGACGGGTATGAGGGGGAGGATATTTTGGCCACGATCGCCCGGCACATTGCCGGCGCTGGCGTGGAGATCGTCCTGGTGACCGGCGATAAAGATGCCTTGCAACTGGTGGGACCGGGAGTGACGGTCTACGACCCGCATCACCACAATGCCCTGTTCGATGTCCAGGCGGTGGAGGCGCGCTACGGCGTGCCCCCGAACCGGATGGTGGATTTGCTGGCCTTGATGGGCGACAGCGCGGACAACATCCCCAACGTGCCGGGCATTGGGGAGAAGACCGCCGCCGGGCTGCTCAAACAGTTCGGCAGCCTGGAGGGGTTGTACCAACGGCTGGCGGAGCTGCCCAGCCCCTCGCAGCGGCAGTCGTTGGAGGCGCATCGGGAGCAGGTGGAGCTGGCGCGGGAGCTGGCGCGGATTGAAGCGGCCGTGCCGTTGACGGTGCGCTTGGAGGACCTGGCGGTTCAGGAACCGGATTGGGAACAGTTGCGGCAGCTATGGAAGCGGCTCGAGTTTAAGCGGCTATTGGCGGAGCTTGAAGCGCAGCATCCCGCCGCGGTCGGACGGCAGATTTCCTGCCGCAGCCATCTGGTCGGTGATGCGGCGTCGGCTCAACCGGTGTTGAAGCGCTTACAGGAGCGTGCGGTCGTGGTGGTCCGGGATTGGTGGGATGCAAATGTCTTGGCGGCCATCAGCCTCGCCTGGAGCGAGCAGGAGGCCTGGGTGATCCCGGTGCCGCCAGCCCACTCCGACTCGGACGTCGAATGGTTTGCCCAGCTCATGCAGCGCCTGGCGGCTCCGGAGCAGCCCAAGCTCGGTCACGATATGAAGCGACTGCTTCGATGGTGGGATGGGCGCGGCAACACGGCCGGCGGCGTGATGGGCGACACGATGATCGCTGCCTACCTGGCGGATTCTGCGCAAGCCGCGCCGACCGTGTTGGAGACCGTGGACACCTGGTTGCAGATACGCCTGACGCCGGTGGCACGGCCCTCTTCGGCAATCGAAGGCGACCTCGCGGCTGACGGCGCGTTGCCGCTCAGTGAGATTGAGAAGATGGCGGCGCAGACGGCGGTCATCTTCGCGCTCCACCGGACCCTTGAAACAGAGTTGGAGCGGGCGCAGATGCTGTCTCTGTATCGCGAGCTGGAGCTGCCCCTCATCCAGGTGCTCGCGGATATGGAAGCGCAGGGGATCGCGGTGGATCGCGCCGCGCTGGAGGCCATGCGCGAGCGGATGCAGGCCACCCTGCACCAATTGACCGAGGAGCTGTACCGTTTGGCGGGGTGCGAATTCAACCTCAATTCGCCGAAGCAGCTCGCAGAGGTGTTGTTTCAGCGGCTGCAGCTGCCGGTCATCAAGCGCACCAAAACCGGCCCGTCCACTGACGCGGAAGTGCTCCAGCGGCTGGCGGGGTCCCATCCCGTGCCGCAGCGGCTCCTGGAATACCGCGAGCTGAGCAAGCTGGTCTCCACGTACCTGGACGCGTTGCCGAATTTGGTTGACCCGGTGACCGGCCGGCTCCATACGACCTTCCACCAAACCGGCGCCGCCACCGGCCGGCTCTCATCGAGCGACCCGAATTTGCAGAACATCCCCGTCAAGACGGAGCTGGGCCGGCAGATCCGCCAGGCCTTCATCCCCAGCCAGCCCGGCTGGCTCCTGACCGCCGCGGATTATTCCCAGATTGAGCTGCGCATCCTCGCGCATCTGTCCCGCGATCCTGCGCTCATCGAGGCGTTCCGGCAGGACCAGGACATCCATCGGGCCGTGGCCGCCCTGGTGTATGGGGTCCCGGAAACCGAGGTGACGCCGGAAATGCGCTACGCCATGAAGGCGGTGAACTACGGCCTCATCTACGGGATGAGCGCGCATGGATTGGCCAAGGAGCTTGGCTGTCCGCATGAGCAGGCGGCGGAGTTCATCGCCGGCTACTTCCAGCGCTATCCCGCCGTGCGGGAGTTCCTGGACAGCCAAATCGAGCAGGCGAAGCGCGCCGGATACGTGTGCACCCTGCTGGGGCGCCGGCGGTATATCCGCGAAATCGCCAGCCCGGACCCCACGGTCCGGCAGTTCGCGGAGCGCATGGCCGTCAATGCGCCGATTCAAGGCACGGCCGCCGATTTGATCAAGCGGGCGATGATCCGCCTGGCGGATGAGCTGCGCGCCCGCGGCCTGCGCACCCGACTGCTGCTGCAGGTGCATGACGAGCTGGTCTGTGAAGGGCCGCGCGAAGAAGCCGAGGCGTTGGCGGCGCTGCTGCGGGAGGTGATGGAGCAGGCGCTGCCGATGGACGTGCCGATCCAGATCACACTCAAGCGCGGCTCGAATTGGTTGGACCTCGCCTCCGTCTCATGATCATCGTGGGGGTCACCGGCGGATTGGGCACCGGCAAGAGCACGGTCGCCGAGCTGCTGGGACGGCAGGGCGCGCTGGTGATGGACGCGGACCACATGGCGCACGAGGTGATGGCGCCGCGGCGGGCGGCGTGGCGCAAGATCCGCGCGGCGTTCGGGGCGCGCGTGCTGCAAGCCGATGGCGCGGTGGATCGCGCGGCCTTGGCGCGGCGGGTGTTTCGGAGCCCTCGAGCCCGCCGGGCGCTGGAGCGGATCGTGCACCCGGCGGTGTTTCGGGAAATCCGCCGCCGGTTGCGGCAAGCCCGGCTGGCGGGCCGAGTGCGGGTGGCGGTGGTGGAGCTTCCGCTCTTGGTCGAAGCCGGGGCTGAGCGGCTGGTGGACATCGTCGTCGTGGTGACGGCGCCGGACCGGATCCGTCGCCGGCGCTTGCAACAACGGGGGATGCCGCGGGAAGAGATTGCGCGCCGGACGGCCGCGCAACTGGCGTTGTCGGCCAAAGTGGCCTTGGCCGATTATGTGGTGGATAATTCGGATGGCATGGCACAGACTCGGAGGCAGGTGAGACAGTTATGGACACGGCTACAGGCTCGCAAGGGCAGACGACGCGATTAGACCTGGCGTCCCTCAAGGACCTGAAGATCTCGGACCTCAACAAGATGGCCCGGGACCTGGGGGTCAACGGGCTGTCGGGACTGAAAAAGCAGGATCTGATCTTCAAGATCCTCCAGGCCCAGACGGAACGGGAAGGGCTGATTTTTGCCAAGGGGGTGCTGGAAATCCTGCCCGATGGGTTCGGGTTCCTGCGGTCTCCCAACTACAACTACCTGCCGTGCCCCGACGACATCTACGTGTCGCCGTCGCAGATCCGCAAGTTCGATCTGCGGACCGGCGACATCGTCAGCGGCCAAGTCCGCCCGCCGAAAGAAGGGGAGCGCTATTTCGCGCTGCTCAAGGTCGAGGCGGTGAATTTTGAAAATCCGGACGAAGCCAAAGACAAGGTGCTCTTCGACAACCTCACCCCAATCTATCCCAACCGGCGGTTGGTGCTGGAGACGACGCCCAGCGAGGTCTCCACCCGCATCATGGATTTGCTGACCCCCATCGGCATGGGCCAGCGCGGCCTCATCGTCGCGCCCCCCTACAGCGGCAAAACGGTCCTGCTGCAGAAAATCGCCAATGCCATCACCACGAACTCGCCGGACGTCACCCTGATCGTGTTGCTCATTGATGAGCGGCCGGAAGAGGTGACGGACATGCAGCGGTCGGTCAAGGGCGAGGTGATCTCCTCCACGTTTGATGAGCCGGCCGAGCGCCACGTCCAGGTGGCCGAGATCGTCCTGGAAAAGGCCAAGCGCCTCGTGGAGCACAACAAGGACGTGGTGATCCTGCTGGACAGCATCACCCGCTTGGCGCGCGCGTATAATACCGTCGAGCCGCACAGCGGCCGCGTGCTGACCGGCGGGATTGACGCCAACGCGCTGCATAAGCCGAAGCGGTTCTTCGGCTCCGCGCGCGGCATCGAAGAAGGCGGCAGCCTCACCATCATCGGGACCTGCCTGGTGGACACCGGCTCCCGGATGGATGACGTGATCTTCGAAGAGTTCAAAGGCACCGGCAATATGGAACTGTCGCTGGACCGCAACCTGTTCCAGCGGCGCATCTACCCGGCCATTGACATCCGCCGCTCCAACACACGGCGGGAGGAGCTGCTGATTTCGTCCGATGAGCTGCAGCGGATCTGGCTGCTCCGAAAGGTGCTGCACGAAATGGATTCGGTGCAGGCCATGGAGCTGCTGATCGACCGGTTGTCGAAGGCCAAGTCCAATGCCGAATTTCTGGCGACGATGTCCAAAAAATCGTGACGCGGCGCAACGTGAAGCAGGAGGCTTGCTGATGAAAGACGGTATCCATCCCCAGTACGTTTCGTGCACGATCACGTGCTCGTGCGGGGCGGTGTACCACACCCGGTCCACCCAGCCGAAGGTGCACGTGGAGATCTGCGCTGCCTGCCATCCGCTGTTCACCGGCCAGCAGAAGCTGCTCGATACGGCCGGGCGGGTCGAGAAATTCCGGCGCAAGTACAGTAAGCAGGCGAAATCCTCCACCTAACCCGCTGGCATGGCGTCCGCGCACGAAGAGCTCTTCGCCCGGCTGGCGAGCTGTGACCGCCGATACGCCGAGGTCGAAGAACAATTGGTCCGGCAGGCGGCCCAGGCGGATTCGAAAGCCTACCAGGAGCTCTCGAAGGAACTCGCGCAGTTGAGGCGGCCCGTCTTGGCGTTCCGCTCCTACCAGCGCATCGACCGGGAGGTCCAGGAGGCCGAGCAGCTCGTGCGCGCGCAGGGCGAGCCGGAGCTGCGCGAGATGGCGAAAACCGAAGTGCTCTCGCTGCGCCAGCAGCAAGCGGACCTGCTCGCGGACCTGCAGGCCTGGTGGGACGAGCAGCACGGCTTGCCGGATCATCCGATCATGGTTGAGATTCGGGCCGGCACCGGCGGGCTGGAAGCCGGTTTGTTTGTCGGCGACCTGTACCGGATGTACAGCAAGTACGCGGCCCGCTGCGGTTTGTCGGTGGAAGTGATGGAGAGCCATCCGACCGACGCTGGGGGGTTGAAGGAGCTGGTGCTCTCCGTCAAAGGTCCGGGCGCGCATCAGCGGTTCCAATTCGAAAGCGGCGTCCACCGCGTCCAGCGCGTGCCGGCCACCGAGGCGCAAGGCCGCATCCACACGTCCACCGTGACGGTGGCGGTCATGCCGGAGCCGGAAGAGGTGGAGCTCCCCCCGATCCCGGCCAAGGATTTGCAGATTGACGTCTTCCGCTCCTCCGGACCGGGCGGGCAGTCCGTGAATACGACGGATTCAGCGGTCCGGATTCGGCACCTGCCCACCGGCCTCATGGTCACCTGCCAGGACGAGCGCAGCCAATTGCGCAACAAAGAAAAAGCGATGCGCGTGCTCCGGGCGCGGCTGCTGGCCCAGCTGCAGCAGTCGAAGGAAGCGCAGTTGGCCTCCACGCGCCGCCAGCAAGTGAAGGGGGCGGAGCGCAGCGAAAAGATCCGGACGTATAACTTCCCGGACCGCCGGGTGACGGACCACCGTATCGGGCTGACCCTGCACAAATTTGACGCGATCTTCGACGGCGAGTTGACCGAGCTGATCGATGCGCTCGAGACCGCCCAGCGCGCCAATTCCATCTCTCCGGCATGAGCGTCATCACCGGGACGACGAACCGGGCGGCGGCCGCGTGCGTGGCGGCCCGGCTGCGCGAGGCCGGCGTCGGCTCGCCGCTGGCCGAGGCGGAGTGGATGCTGGCGGCGTTGCTCGGCTGCAGCCGGACCGAGCTGTATCTGGATGAGGGCGCGCTGGCGCCGGAGGAGGCATCCCAGCTGGACGCCTGGGTGGGCCGGCGCGCGAGCGGAGAGCCGTTGCAGTATGTGTTGGGCGCGACGGAGTTTTTCGGTCACCGCCTTTGCGTGGCCCCTGGCGTTTTTGTCCCGCGGCCGGAAACCGAGGCGCTGGTCGAACGGGCCGTGGCCCACGTGCGCGGCGTCGTCAGCCGCAGCGGGGAAGCGTGCCAGGTGATCGAGGTGGGAGCCGGCAGCGGTGCCATTGCCATCAGCCTTGCCAAAGGGGTTCCGGCTTGTCTGGTCGTCGCAATTGAGCTATCATGGGAAGCCCTTCAGATCGCCGCTGCCAACACCGTCTGGCATGGGGTGGATGACCGGGTGTGCCTGGTCCAGGCGGATGCCACGGAGGCGCTCAGGGGGCCTGTGGCGTTACTGATTTCCAACCCGCCGTACGTTCCCTCGGGCGAGCTCACCCCGCGAGGCGTGTTGACGACCGGGGATCCCCGGCTCAGCTTAGACGGAGGGCCTGACGGCATGGCGCTCCACCGGCGATTGTTGGCGCATGCGCCGCGGTTGCTGGCGCCGGGTGGGGTAGTGTGCCTGGAATGCGCTGAACCGCAAGCCGCGGTGCTGCAGGCGGAGGCCCAGGCGGCTCCGTGGGTGTCGCGCGCTGAGGTGATCCGCGACTTGGCCGGGCGGCCTCGAGGAGTGTGGGTGGTTCGCGCCGCTCTTTCATAATGGATAAATGGATAGGTTCTTAGTCGAGCGCAGCGGCCCGCTGCGCGGCACGGTCGAGGTCGGCGGGGCCAAGAATGCCGCCCTGCCCATCATGGCGGCCTGCCTCCTCACCGAGGAGGAGTCGCTGTTAGACGGCGTCCCGCGGGTGACCGACGTGGAAAGCATGCTCAACATCCTGCGGGTGTTGGGCGTGGAATGTTTTTGGAACGGCGACACCCTGGTCCTCCGGCCCGGCGGCTATACCGGGTGGACGGCGCCGTACGAGTTGGTCAGCCTCATGCGCGCCTCGGTCTGCGTCCTCGGTCCGCTGTTGGCCAAGCAGGGCCGCGCCCGGGTGCCGCTGCCTGGCGGATGCGTCATCGGCCTCCGGCCGATTGATCTTCATCTGAAGGGGCTGCAGGCGCTTGGCGCCGAGATTGTCATGGACCACGGCGACATTGTCGCGCGGGCCGAGCGGCTCTGCGGGAACACCGCGCATGTGGCCGGGCCATCCGGCTCCTCGGTGTTGGCGACCGCGAACGTGATGATGGTCGCCACCTTGGCGGAAGGCGTGACGATTATCGAGCAGGCCGCCTGCGAGCCCGAGGTGGTGGACTTGGCGAATTTTCTCATCGCCATGGGGGCGAAGATCGTCGGCCACGGCACTTCGATCATGCATGTGGAGGGGGTGAGCCGCCTTCGCGGGGCTCGATACCGCGTGATCGCGGACCGGATCGAAGCCGGCACCCTGTTGATGGCGACGGCGATGCTGGGTGGGGACGTCCTGGTGCGCGGGGCTCGCGAGGACCACCTGCGCGCGGTGGTGGACAAGCTGATTGAAGCGTGCGTCACCATCGAGCAGGAAGATGGCGGATTGCGCGTGCGCTCCACCCGAGAATTGAAAGGGGTGGAGGTCACCACGCTGCCGTTTCCCGGCTTTCCCACGGACTTGCAAGCGCCCATGACGGCGCTGATGTCCGTGAGCCGCGGGGTCAGCTTGATGACGGAAAAAATTTACCCGGAACGGTTCATGCACGTGCCGGAGCTCAAGCGGATGGGAGCCCAGATCAGCCGCGAGGGTCCCAGCGCCATCGTGAAAGGCGTGGAGCGGTTGAGCGGGGCGCCGGTCAACGCGTCAGACCTGCGGGCCGCGGCGGCGCTGGTGTTGGCAGGATTGGTCGCGGAGAACTGTACCGAAGTGTTCGGCATCGAGCATCTCGATCGCGGCTACGCGCATTTGGAACAGAAGCTGGTCTCGTTGGGGGCCCGGCTGACTCGAGAAAGGAGTTCCTAACACAAATGGTGGTCATTCGGTTTCAGCGGCGCGGCACCAAGAAGACGCCGCACTTCAGGATTGTCGCCACGGAGCGGAGCCGGGCGCAATCGAGCTGCGTGCTGGAAGTCGTCGGGACCTACAACCCGAAGACGGAGCCGCCGGCGTTTGCGCTGGATGAATCGCGCCTAGTCTATTGGCTCTCCTCAGGGGCGAAAGTCTCCGAATCCGTGCGGCGCGTCTTGAAGCGGTTCCGAAAAGTTTCCGTCAAGACCGCGTGAGCGCGTTGGAGTCACCGGGGGCCTGCGCGATGCGCATCGACGTCGTCACGATTTTTCCGGAGATGTTCGCCCCGGTGCTGGGCGCCTCCATCTTGAAGCGCGCCGAAGAGCAGGGGTGCGTCCGGTACGTCGTGCACAACCTGCGGGATTTCACCTCGGATAAACGGCGGACCGTGGACGATCGCCCGTACGGCGGCGGCCCGGGCATGGTGATGAAGCCGGAGCCGATCTTCGCGGCCGTCGAGGCGATTGAGCGCATCTGTCACGGCCCGACGCAGCCGCGGACCGGCTGTCAGATCATGCTGACCGCGGCGCAAGGGGAACGGCTGTCGCAGCCGCTCGCGCAGCACCTGTCGCGCCTGGAGCATCTCGTCATCATCTGTGGACATTATGAAGGCGTGGATGAGCGGATCCGGTCGGGGTTGGCCGACCGCAGCGTATCCATCGGGGATTACGTGCTGACCGGCGGGGAGCTGCCGGCGATGGTGTTATTGGACGCGGTGGTGCGATTGGTTCCCGGGGCCATCGGCCATGCCGAGGCGACGGTGGAGGAATCATTCAGCGCCGGCTGGCTGGAATATCCGCAGTATACGCGCCCCGCGTCGTACCGCGGCATGGACGTGCCGGCGGTGCTGCGGTCCGGCGATCATGAGCGCATTTCGGTGTGGCGCAAATTGCAATCGATGGCTCGGACATTCTCCCACCGGCCTGATCTGGTGGCGCTGGCGGAACGGCAACAGGGAGGAACGGAATGATCGGGTGGAAAGAACATGTCACACACGCTCAGCTCAAGACGGTGCCGGAGTGCCAGCCGGGTGATCAGGTCAAGGTCTGGTGCCGCATTCAAGAGCAGGACCGGGTGCGGTTAAGCCCGTTTGAGGGCCTCATCATCCGCCGCCGCGGTTCCGGCCTCACCGAAACGATTACCGTGCGGCGGGTCACGTACGGCGAAGGTGTGGAGCGCGTCTTTCCGGTGCATGCGCCGGTGTTGGAGCGGATTGATGTGGTGCGCCGGGGCAAGGTGAAACGCGCGCGTCTCTATTTCCTTCGGAGCAAAGTCGGCAAAACCCGCATTGCGTCGGCGGGTGACTCCGTGAAACCGGCTGCGTCAAAAGAGGGCGGCGCTGGCTCCTCTTCCTCCCAGCCCAGCGGCGAGCAGTCCTCCGCCGCCACAGGTGCGGGACAACTCACTTCCGCTTGAGTTCAGCGGCCCGCCCGAATCGCACGCGGCGGCGCGCGGCATCCCGCGGCATGAGATTGCCGGCGTGGATGAAGCCGGGCGCGGGCCGTGGGCCGGGCCGGTGGTTGCGGCGGCGGTCATCCTGCCCTCGCCGGCTCGCCGGGATCGTTCGGCGCGGGCCGGCGGGTGGTGGCGTTTTGGCGTCCGCGTGGACGACTCCAAGCGCTTGACGCCGCGCCAACGCGCATGCGCCTATCACGCCATTCTCCAGCACGCCGTCGTCGGCGTCGGGATCATGCCCGCCACGGAGATTGACGCCGGCCATATCGGCCTGGCCACCCTCGCCGCCATGGCACAGGCCGTGAATGGCCTGGAACGGGTGCCGGCGCTCGTGTTGGTGGACGGCCTGCAAGCCCCGCCAGTGGCTCCGCCCTGTTGGACCATCGTCCGAGGCGACCAGCGCAGTCCGGCGATCGCCTGCGCCTCCATTGTCGCCAAGGTGCTGCGCGACTCCTTGATGCAGTTTTACCATCGCCTGTTTCCCGCCTATGGATTCCAGCGTCATGTCGGTTATGGCACGGAGGGACATCTCCAGGCGCTTCGAGCCCACGGTCCGTCCGCGCTGCATCGCCTGAGCTTCGCCCCGGTCGCACAGTGGCCGCGGGAGGGGTAGGGATGGGCTCTCATGATCGGCTCCGGCAGCAGCGGGGCCGGCACGCCGAGCAGCTCGCCTGGGCGTATCTGCGCAGCCGCGGCTACGTGATTGAAGCCACCAACGTCCGCTACCGGGTAGGGGAGCTGGATGCCGTGGCTCAGGAAGGATCCGCGCTCTGCTTTGTGGAAGTCCGCTCCATGGCCGCGGACAGCGTCTATGGCGCGCCGGAAGCCTCGCTCCGGTCCCGCAAGCAGACCGCGCTCAGCCGCGCGGCGTTCCGGTATCTGGAGCAGCGCCGCCCCGCCTGGACCGGGCCCATCAGATTCGATGTGGTGGCGGTTGAGCGGCGTCCGGCCGGCTCCCCGGCGATCACACTGATCCGCGGCGCCTTCGACGCCGTCGCATCCGTCGGGGGCTGGTAGTCTTTCGGTGAGCCGGGCCCCGAGCAAGTTGAATCTGTGAATATTTTCACATATAATAATCCGTCATCATTTTCCGACGGTCAGACGGTAAGGAACTTCACGCGTGAACTCGTTGCCTCTTGATGCAATTGCCCAGCGCGGCTCCTGGTACGGCGGTGGCAGCGCGGTGGCCGTGGGATGCGCTTTGGCGGCGGCGCTGCTTGAAAAACTCTCCAGCGAGCCCCGCAGCCGGCTCTTCATCCGCCGCCTTCGCCGCCAGTGCCTTCAGCTGGCGTCCCGTGATGCCCAGGTGTTCGCGCGCGTCATCCAGGCGCAGGCCTCCCGCCGCTCCACGGCGTTTCGCCGGGCGCTGAAGGACGCGATCCAGGTGCCCCTGGATATTTATGCGGCATCGCACGCCGTGCTCATGGCGGCTGCGCGGGTGCGCCGCACCCTCTCCAAGGCGTACCAGGTGGACTTGGAATGCGTCGTGGCCCTCGCCGGCGCGGCGCAGGCCGGGTCCCGCGCGCTCGTCCTGACCAACACCCGGTGGTTAGGGGATCCGGCCTACAGCCGGCAGATCCGCAAGCACCTCAAGCGATTGACGTGAGCCGTGAGCTGACGAGCCCCTGTCTGATGGGAACAGTGCTGGACGGAAAGGCGATTGCCGCGGCCCAGGAGCAGCGGTTGCGGGCGGCCGTCGAGGCGTTTCAACAGCGCCCGCAACTGGCCATTCTCTCCTTCAATACCCCGGCGTCCCGGCTCTTCGAACTGATGCAGGTGGCTCGGGCCCGGGCCTTGGGCATCCGCTGCCGCAACGAAGTCCTGGACTCGGCGCAGGTGACGCCCGATGACGTGGAGCGCAAGATCCAAGCCTGGAACGCCGATCCGGCCATTCACGGTATTTTCGTGCACCAGCCGATGCCGCCCCAGATTGATCCCCAGCGGATTTCCTCGCTGATTGACCCGCGCAAGGACGTGGAGGGCATCCATCCACAGAACTCCGCCCGCCGGTTCTTTGCCAAGGCCCGCATCGGATCGTGCACGGCGCTGGCGGTCATGGAATTGATCGAATCCACGGGGGTGCGGCTGGAAGGGAAAGAGGCGGTGGTGGTCGGGCACAGCGAGATCGTCGGCCGGCCGGTGGGCATGCTGCTGCTCGACAAGCAGACCACGACAACCATCTGCCACGTGGCCACGGACCGGGCCGGCCATTTGGAATCGCACGTGCGCCGCGCGGAAGTGCTGGTGGTGGCGGTGGGTCGGCCGCGGTTCATTCCCGGCGCGTGGATCCGCCCTGAGGCGATCGTGATTGATGTCGGCATCAATGTCGTCGAGGGCAAGGTGGTCGGCGACGTGGAGTTTGAGACGGCCCGCGACCGGGCCGCGTATATTTCGCCGGTGCCCGGCGGGGTGGGCCCGGTGACGGTCATGATGGTGATGCAGAATACCATTGAGGCGTTTCGATTGCAGGGGGGCCGATGATCTCGGAGGACCGGCGGCTGGAGCCGCAGTTACGCCGCAAGCCGTTCCTGGTGACGATGGAGGTCAATCCGCCGAAAGGCACGGAGCTCTCCGAGCTGCTCGCCGCGGTCGAGCGGACCAAACCCTGGCTGGACGCGGTGAACGTGACGGATGGGTCGGGGGCGATGATGCGGGCCTGCCCCCTGGCGGTGGCCAAGGCGGTCCTCGACGCCGGGGTGGATCCCATCCTGCAGATGACGTGCCGCGACCGCAACCGGCTGGCGCTGCAGGCCGATTTGCTGGGTGCGTCCATCCTGGGCATTCGCAACGTCCTGCTGCTGACGGGAGATGATCCGAAGCAGGGAGACCATCCAGACACCAAGGCCGTGTTCGACATCAATTCCGCGGCCCTCATGCAGGCCGCCAAGGGGTTGATGGAGGGACACGACTTGGCCGGCAAGCCGCTGAAGGGGGCGCCGCGCTTCTGCATCGGCGCGGCCGCGGATCCCGGGGCGAAGGACCTGGCGGTCGAGATGCAAAAGTTCCAGGCGAAAATCGCCGCCGGCGCGCAGTTCTTTCAGACCCAAGCGGTCTTCGACGTCGAGGCCTTTCGCCGGTTCATGGCGCAGGCCAAAGCTTCGGGGCGGCCGGTCCTGGCCGGCATTTTATTGCTGAAGTCCGCCAAGATGGCGCGGTATATGAATGAGCATGTGTGGGGGATCCATGTGCCCGACGAGCTGATCGCCCGGCTCGAGCGGGCCGGCGATCTGCGGGCGGAATGCGTCGCGATCGCGGCGGAGCTGATTGACGCGGTCCGGGACGTGGCCAACGGCGTCCACCTCTACGCCCTCGGATGGGAAGAGCTGGTCCCGGACGTCTTGACCGCCGCCGGCCTGGCGTCAGCCTCCGCCGCGGCACGGAGCCCTCGCACATGATGGAGACGGCCGCGTTGCAACGCACCGGGCTCTACGAGGCGCATCTGGCGCTGGGCGCGAAGACCACGCCGTTTCACGGTTGGGAGATGCCGTTGTATTACACCAGCATCCTCGATGAGCACCGCAGCGTCCGGTCCGCGGCCGGGTTGTTTGACATCTCGCACATGGGGCAAGTCTGGGTGAGCGGGCCCGGCGCGCAGGAGATGCTGGACGCGCTGGTCGTGAGCGACATCACGCAGGTGGCGGAAGGCCGGGCCTGCTACACGATGCTGGTGAACGAGCAGGGCGGCATTCTCGATGACATCATCATCTACCGGGTGGCCGCCTGGGATTACCTGGTGATCGTCAATTGCGCCACCCGCGCCAAGGACATCCAGTGGCTGAGCGCGCATGCCTCGGCTCACGCGGCCGTTGAGGACATCAGCGCCGGCCGCGCGATCGTGGCGCTGCAAGGACCGAAATCCGCGCCCTTGTTGGAAGCCGCGCTCGAGCTCCACGTCAATCCGCTCGGCCGGTTCGCCGCGATGCCGTTGGCCGGCTGGGGGGATCGGGCCTGGGTGGCCCGAACCGGCTATACCGGAAGCGATGGGTTTGAATGCTTCCTCCCCGACGTGTTCGCGCGGCGCGTCTGGCAGCGCCTCGTGGAGGGCGGCCGGGAGGCGGGCTTGAGCCCCGCAGGATTGGGCGCACGGGACACGCTCCGGTTGGAAGCGGGCCTGCGCCTGTACGGCACCGACATGGATGAAACCACCACACCGTTTGAAGCGGACTTGGGATGGACGGTGGCGCTGAGCAAGCCGGCGTTCATCGGTAAGGCGGCGCTGGTTCGGCAGAAGGCTCAGGGCGTGACGCGCCGCCTGGTCGGGCTGCTCGCGCAGGGCCCGGTTCCGCGCCAGGGCTGCCGGTTGTTGCACGAGGGGCGGGAAGTTGGGCTGGTCACCAGCGGGACATTCAGCCCGATGCTGGAGCGGCCCATCGGGTTCGGCATGGTGGAGGTCGCGGCCAGCCAGATCAACACGGCGCTGCAGGTGGCGATCCGCCACCAGCTGTATCCGGCAACGATCGTGAAGCCCCCATTTTGGCGGCATGCTCCGGCGCATCCGGCAGTCACATCGGGATAACACGGAGAAGAGATGCAGATTCCTGCTGAGCTTCGATACACGAAGACGCATGAGTGGGCCAAGGTCGCACCCAGCGAGGTCATTGTGGGAATCACGGCGCATGCGCAGGAGGAGTTGCGCGACGTCGTGTACGTGGAGCTGCCGCCGGCCGGGAAAATCCTGAAGCAAGGGGAGCCGGCTGCCGTGGTCGAATCGGTGAAGGCGGCATTCGATATCTACGCGCCGATGTCCGGAACGGTCGTCCGCGCCAACACCGAGCTGAGCAAATCGCCGCAATTGGTCAACGCGGACTGCTACGGGGCGGGCTGGTTTTTCGCCCTGACGCCGTCGCAGCCGTCCGAGGCTGAGGCCTTGCTGGCGGCCGACGCGTATACCAAATTGATCACCGCAGCCGCCCACTAATACACGCGCATGGATTACGTTCCAAACACCGAACAGCAATTGACGGAGATGCTGCAGGCGATCGGCGCCCAGTCGTTTGAGGAGCTGCTCTCCACGATCCCGGCGGAGGCGCGCAGCCGCGGGTTGGACGTGCCCTCCGGCTTATCCGAGCTGGAAGTGCTCGCCTTGTGCGAATCGCTCGCCGCCGGCAACCGCTCGGTGCGCGAGCTGGCCTCCTTCGCCGGGTTCGGCGCCTACCAGCACTTCATTCCGACGGCGGTGGACGCCATCGCCTCCCGCGGGGAATGGCTGACCCCGTACACGCCGTATCAGGCCGAAGCCAGCCAGGGCACGCTCCAGATGATGTACGAGTTCCAAACGATGGTCAGCGAACTGCTGCAGATGGATGTGGCCAACGCGTCGCTGTACGACGGGGCCTCCGGCTTCGCGGAAGCCGGCGTGCTGGCCTTGCGCCTGGGCGGGCGGACCCGGCTGCTGGTGTCCGAAACGGTGCATCCGCACTACCGGGAGGTGCTGGCCACCTACCTCAGCGGCTTCTCGTGCACGGTCCAAACCATCCCGCAGACGAACGGGGTCACGGACTTGGAGGCGCTGGCGGCGGCGGCGAAGGATGACGTGGCCGCCGTCATGATGCAGCAGCCGAATGTGTTCGGGTGCCTGGAGCCGATGGAGCAGGCCGGCGAGCTGGCGCATCGCATCGGCGCGTTGTTTGTGGCGAATGTGTATCCGGTCAGCCTGGGGCTGCTCCAGCCGCCGGGCGCGTATGGCGCGGACATCGCCGTCGCGGAAGGCCGCTGCTTGGGCAGCCCGTTGACTGCCGGCGGACCGGGCCTGGGATTGTTCGCGACGAGCCAGGAGCTGCTGCGGCGCATGCCCGGCCGGCTCACCGGCTGCACCGTGGATCACGCGGGGCAGCGCGCGTTCACCTTGACCCTGCAAACGCGCGAGCAGCATATCCGGCGCGAGAAAGCCACGTCCAACGTGTGCACGAATGCCGGGTGGTTGTGCCTGCGCGCGACGGTGTTTCTCAGCCTGCTTGGTCCCGCCGGGTTGCGGCGGATGGCGGAATTGAGCCTGCAGAAGGCGCACGAATTGCAGCGGCGGATGCTCGACGAGGGGTTTGAGCCGGCGTTCGATCAGCCGTTCTTCAACGAATGGACCATGCGGTGGCCGCGGACGGCCCGGGACGGGCGGCTCCTCCGCAAATTGGAGCGGGCTGGCATTGTCAGCGGTGTCGCGATGGCCCCATGGTATCCGATGTTGGACCGCGAGGCGGTGTGGTGCGCCACGGAACTGACCACGCGCGAGCAGATGGACCGGTTATGCGAGGCGGTGCACACCCATGGATGAGCTGATCTTTGAGCAATCCGTGCCTGGACGGTGCGGGGTGGCGTTTCCGCCCTGCGACGCGCCGGAGCGCCCGCTGGAGCAGCTCGTGCCGTCCGCAGCATTGCGGCAGCAGCCGCCCCGGCTGCCAGAGGTGGCGGAGTTCGACGTCATCCGGCACTACACTCGGCTGTCCCAACGCAACTTCGCCGTGGATACCCACTTTTATCCACTGGGGTCCTGCACGATGAAATATAATCCGAAGCTCAACGACCGCATCGCGGCCTGGTCGCGCTTTGCGTGGCTGCATCCGAGCCAGCCGGCCTCGCAGACCCAAGGGCTGCTGCAGATGTTGTACGAGCTGGAGCAGCTGCTGTGCGGGATCACCGGCATGGCGGCGTTCACACTGCAGCCGGCGGCCGGCGCGCAAGGTGAACTCACTGGTCTGAAGATCATCCGAGCCTATCATCGGGCCAAGCGGCAATCGCGGCCGGTGATCTTGATTCCGGACTCGGCGCACGGCACGAATCCCGCGTCGGCGGCGCTCTCCGGGTTCCGGGTGGTGGAGCTCGCATCCGGCCCCGATGGGCTCATTGACCTTGGGGAATTGAAGCGGCACCTCTCCAACGAGGTCGCCGCGCTCATGCTCACCAATCCCAACACCCTGGGGTTGTTTGAGCGGAACATTTCCGCCATCACGCACCTGTGCCATGAGTACGGCGCGCTGGTCTATCTCGACGGAGCGAACATGAACGCCCTGCTCGGCATCGTCAAGCCGGCGGAGATGGGAGTGGATTTGCTGCAGTTGAATCTCCACAAAACCTTTTCCACGCCGCACGGCGGCGGGGGGCCGGGGGCGGGGCCGGTCGGCGTCATCGCCGCCCTGGCGGACTTCTTGCCGGTGCCGCGGGTGCGCAAAGTCGGCGCGCGGTTCCGCTGGGATGCGCGCGGCCGGCGCTCCATCGGCCGGGTGCACGCGTTTTACGGCAATGTCGGCGTGCTGCTCCGGGCGTATGTCTACATCCGGACGCTGGGGCGGGAAGGGTTGGAGCGGACCAGCCGCGCGGCCATCATCAACGCCAACTATCTCAAAGCGAAATTCTCGCGCCTGGTGCCGATCCCGTTCGGCGACCACTGCCTGCATGAGTTCGTCGCGTCGCTCAAGCCGTTGAAGGCCTCCGGCGTGACGGCATGGGACGTGGCGAAGCGGCTGCTCGATTACGGCTACTACGCGCCCACCGTCTATTTCCCGCTCGTGGTGGAGGAGGCGGTCATGGTCGAGCCGACCGAAACCGAATCCAAGTCCACCTTGGACGCATTTGTGGAGGCGATGGCGCGGATCGTCGAGGAGGCGCGAGAGCATCCCGAATGGCTGAAGCTCGCGCCCCAGCGATTGCCGACCCACCGGGTGGACGAAGTGAAGGCGGCCCGGGAGCCGAATTTGCGCTGGCAGCCGGACGCGAAGTCTCCGGCCTTTCACGACGCGCCGTCGCTGCGGGCATGATCGGCGCTCCAGGAGCCTGGCAGGTGTTGGCCCACGACGAGCCGACAGCCGCCGCGCAGATGGCCTATGATCAGGCCTCGGCGCTGGCCGGGCTCCAGATGTTCCGGGTGTTCCGCTGGAGCCGCCCGGCCATCTCGCTGGGATGGAAACAGCCCCGGCCGGCCTGGATGGCCACCCCGGCATTCGGCGCCTCCGACATCGAGGTGGTGGAGCGGCCCACCGGCGGCGGCGTGGCGCTGCACGGCAGCGACCTGTCGTGCTCGGCCGTCGTGTCCTATGAGCCGGGCGCGCGCCTGCATGAGGTGATGGACCGCATCGCCGGCGCGGTGGCGGCGGGCCTGGGGCAGGTGGGCGTGCCGGTGCAATGGCTGGGGGAGGTGCCGGCGTCGCGGCGCGTCATCTACTGTTTGGCCGAAACCAGCTCCTACGCGCTGATGAGCCAGGGCCGGAAGCTGTGCGGGTTTGCGCTTCGCCGGTTTCCAGGCCGCCTGCTCGTCCAGGGTTCTCTGTTGGTCAGCGAAATGCCAGCGGCGATTCGGCGCGCGCTGCCCGAAGAGACGCGCCGGGCGTATCGCGCGCAGGCCATCACGCTGGAAGAGGCTGCCGGGCATGCGCTGGAACCCGAGGCGGTCCGGCGCGCGCTGCTCGATGGATGGCGCAGTTCGTCGGGATTCGAGGCGGTCGTCGTATCGGCCGCTGCAGTACTGAGCCATGCGGTGTGACACCTGCCGGCAGGACGCCCCGGTGGTCCTGCGGATCGTGGTGGCAAAGAATTACAATCGGATGCTCGCCAGGCCGCTGTATAATTGTCCAGCCTGTTTTGAGCGTAAGGAACAGACGAAAGCTGACGCCGGTGGCAGGACACCGGCGGAGAAGATGCCGAGGGCAAAGGCCGAGCGCCCACCGCGCTTGGCATTCCGCGGCTGCCCCGATGGCAGCCGCTTCAGAGAGGAGTAGTAGTATACGATGCTCAGTACGATGGTCGGAAGTTTCCCGAAAGTCGCGGAGACGCGCTACGGGAAAGGGCTGATCGGTGCGATCAGCCGCTGGCAGCGGAAGGAAATTTTCGATGCCGATCTGGAGCAGGTCTGCCAAACGATCACCCGGGCCGTCATCCAGGAGCAGGAAGAGGCCGGCTTGGACCTGCTGACCGATGGGCAGATTCGCTGGGAAGACTTGGTCACCCCGCTGGCCAGGAAGCTGGAGGGGTTTGAGATTGAAGGGCTGACGCGCTATTTCGACAACAATGTCTACTACCGGCGGCCCATCCTCATGCGCGCGCCGGTTCGCAAGCAGCCGGTGTTCCTGAGCGACTACCTGTTTGCGAAGAGCTGCTCGGCGAAGCCGGTGAAAGCTGTGTTGCCGGGGCCGTACAGCGTCGTCAAGCTCAGTGAAGACCGCCACTACAAGCGGGAGCTGCCGTTCCTGCGGCGCATCGCGGAAATCCTCAACGAGGAGGCGCGCGCGCTCGCCAAAGCCGGGGCCGCTTTCATTCAGTTTGACGAGCCGGCGCTGGGGTTCGGCAAGCCGCCGATCAAGCAGGTGGTGGACGCCATCAATGTGGCGACCGAAGGGGTGAACGCGAAGACCGGCTTGATGACGTACTTCGGCTCGCTCGATGGGCAGCTGCAGGCGCTTCAACGATGCCATGTGGATCAGATCGGCGTGGATGTGGTGTCGGATCCAAAAGCCATCAGTGCCGTCCGGCGGACGAAATGGACCAAGGAGCTGGCGCTGGGATGCCTGGATGCCCGCAACACCAAGCTGGAATCGGTGACGGAGCTGCATGCCCTCTTTGACGTCGTCACGAAGGTGCTGCCCGCGGACCGGCTGTCGGTCCATCCCAACTGCGGGTTGGAGTTCCTGCCGTATGAGCAAGCGCGCCAGAAGTTGAACCGGCTGACGGAAGCCGTACGGAGGTATTGTTGACAATGTTACTCACGACATCGGTAGGATCGCTGCCCAAGCCGGAGTACCTGGCGAAGGCCCGCATCGACGCCCGCAAGGGCGCGTGCACTCCACAGGAGCTTAAGCGCCTGGAAGAACAGGCCACGCGCGAGTGGATCGCCTTCCAGGATGAGCTCGGCATTGACATCGTGGTGGATGGGGAGCAGTACCGCGGGGACATGGTGGCCTATTTCTCCGAGCACCTGGCCGGGTTTCAGCAGAGCGGCTTGGTGCGCTCCTACGGCAACCGGTACTACCGCAAACCCATCATCGCGGTCAAGGTGCGCCGAACTCGTCCCATCACCGTGGACTGGTGGAAGTTTGCGCA
>JAHFGX010000007.1:14900-44285 GCA_023247215.1 Candidatus Omnitrophota bacterium | reverse complement strand
CCAGGATGTTGCTGGAGTAGCTCAGTCGGTAGAGCACGTCCTTGGTAAGGACGGGGTCACGGGTTCAATTCCCGTCTCCAGCTTTTTTACGTATAAACTGAGGAGGCTGCGACATGGCCAAAGCCAAATTCGAGCGCACCAAACCCCACCTCAACATCGGCACCATCGGCCACGTGGACCACGGCAAGACGACCTTGACCAGCGCCATCACCAAGGTTCTCGCCGGCAAAGGGCTCGCCCAGGCGAAGTCGTATGAAGAGATTGACAACGCCCCGGAAGAGCGAGAGCGCGGGGTCACCATCAACGTCCACCACGCCGAGTACGAGACCGAGGCGCGCCACTACGCCCATGTCGACTGCCCGGGGCACGCCGACTACATCAAGAACATGATCACCGGGGCCGCCCAGATGGACGGGGGCATCCTGGTCGTCTCCGCGGTGGATGGCCCCATGCCCCAGACCCGCGAGCACATCCTCCTGGGCCGCCAGGTGGGCCTGCCCGCGATCATCGTCTTCTTGAACAAGGTCGATGCGGTGGAGGACCCCGAGCTCTTGGACCTCGTCGAGCTGGAAGTCCGCGAGCTCTTGACCAAGTACGGCTATCCCGGGGACAAGACCCCCATCATCCGCGGCAGCGCCCTCCTGGCCGCCCAGGGCGACAAAGGCGAGCTGGGCGAGCCGGCGATCCTCAAGCTCATGGCCACCATCGATACGTACATCCCCACCCCCACCCGCGAGACCGCGAAGCCCTTCCTCATGGCGGTGGAGGACGTCTTCTCCATCACCGGCCGCGGCACGGTGGGCACCGGGCGGGTGGAGCGCGGCACGGTCACCGTGGGCCAAGAAGTCGAGGTCATCGGCTTGAAGGACACCACCAAGACCGTCGTCACCGGCATTGAGATGTTCCGCAAGCTCTTGGAGGAAGGCCAGGCGGGGGATAACCTCGGGGTCCTCCTGCGCGGCATCGAGAAAGACCAGCTCCAGCGCGGCATGGTGCTCGCCGCCCCCGGGAGCATTACCCCCCACACCAGCTTCACGGCGGAGATCTACGTGCTCACGAAAGAAGAAGGCGGGCGGCATACCCCCTTCTTCAAAGGCTACCGCCCCCAGTTCTACTTCCGCACCACGGATGTGACCGGGACGGTGGAGCTGCCCGCGGGGGTGGAGATGGTGATGCCGGGGGATAACATCCGCGTCACGGTGGCGCTCCTGCAGCCGGTGGCCATGGAGTCCGGCCAGCGCTTCGCCGTCCGGGAAGGCGGCAAGACCGTCGGGGCCGGGGTGGTCACAGCGATTGTGAAGTAACCCAAGATCAAGCGATCTTGGGTTCTTTATTGAACGAGTTGAGCGCGAGCGATGCCGCAAGACGTGATTACGTTGGCCTGCACGACGTGCCAGCGGGAAAATTATCACTCGACAAAAAATAAGAAAAATGTCACCGGTCGGCTTGAACGGAAAAAATATTGCCGCTGGTGCCACGGCCATACGGTTCATAAAGAAACCAAGTCATGAGGTTGCACGTATTCTCGGTAGAGGAGCGTCGGTTAACGGTAAACCACCGGTCTCCAAAACCGGGACTGCAGGTTCGATTCCTGCCGCTCCTGCCATTTTCCGTTGAATGGCGGTAGGCATGTGGCGGAAGGTGCGCGTGTTTATCCACGACACCCGCGAGGAAATGGCCCGGGTGTCGTGGCCAAACCGCGAAGAATTGTTCGGGTCGGCTGTCGTGGTCTTTGTGGGAGTCGCGTTGCTGGCATCCTATATCAGCGTCTGCGATTTTGTCCTCTCCAAAACCGCCCGGCTGCTGTTGCGATAATCATGCGCAAGCAGCCGTGCGCATAAGCTCGATCGAGCTGACACAGTCCCCATGAAACAGTGGTACGTTATCCATACGCAAACCGGTCAAGAAGCGAAGGTGAAAACCAGCTTGGAGACCAAGCTTCGCCAGGGGCCGGGATCAGAAGCCATTGAGCAGGTCCTCGTCCCGACGGAGCGAGTCTCGGAAATCCGCAGCGGCAAGAAACGCATCTCGGAGCGCAAGTTTTTTCCCGGCTATATTCTGGTCCACATGGAACTTACCGATGAGGCCTGGCATTTGGTGCGCACCACGCAAGGGGTTACCGGCTTCATTGGCGCCGGCCGCCAGCCCGTGGCGCTGTCTGAAGACGAGGTGAACGAAATCGTCCGGCAGACCGAAGAACGGAAAGAGAAGCCCGCGCCCCGGGTGACCTTCTCCAAGGGAGAAGGCGTGCGGGTGACGGAAGGGCCGTTCGGCAACTTCAGCGGCGTCATTGATGAAGTCAACGCGCAACGGGGCAAATTGAAGGTCATGGTCTCCATCTTCGGCCGCCAAACGCCCGTTGAGCTGGAGTTCTGGCAAGTGGAGCGGCTCTAAGATGGCAAAAAAGATCAAAGCCCTCATTAAGCTGTATTGCCCGGCCGGGCAAGCCAATCCGGCGCCCCCGGTCGGCCCGGCGCTGGGCCAGCACGGCGTCAACATCATGGAATTCTGCAAAAAGTTCAATGAGCAAACGAAAGGCCGGGAGGGGTTGGTGCTGCCGGTCGTGATCAGCGTCTACGAGGACCGCAGCTTCACCTTCATTATCAAAAGCCCGCCGGTGTCCGTTCTGCTCAAGCAGGCCTGCGGGATCGCCAAGGCGTCGGGCAACACGCCGCGAGACAAGGCCGGCCAAGTGGCCCGGGCGAAGGTCGAAGAAATCGCCAAGTTAAAACTCCCGGACTTGAATGCGGATCAGCTGCCGGCCGCCATCAAAATGGTCGAAGGCACGGCGCGCAGCATGGGCATTGACGTCGTGGATGTCGTCAGCGCCCCGGCTGCTCCAGAGGCGTGAGCAGGGACATGGGAAGCAAGCGCTACGCATCAGCTCTCAAGCTTGTGGATCAGACCAAGCGCGCTTCCTTACAGGAAGCGTCGGAACAGCTCAAGCAGCTTCCGGCCGTGAAGTTTGACGAAACCGTCGAGCTCTCGGTCTCGCTGGGGATTGATCCGGCCAAAACCGATCAAGCGGCGCGCGGCACGGTTCTGTTGCCCCACGGCACCGGCAAAACCCGGCGGGTCGTGGTGTTCTGCAAGGGGGAGCAGGAAATCCAGGCCAAGCAGGCCGGAGCCGAGCATGTCGGTTCGACGGATTTGATCGAGAAAATCCAAGGCGGCTGGCTGGATTTTGACGTGGCCATCGCCACCCCGGCGCTGATGAAGGATGTGTCCCGGCTGGGCAAAGTCTTGGGGCCGCGCGGGCTGATGCCCAACCCCAAGGCCGGAACCGTGACCGAAGACGTCGCCAAGGCGGTGACCGAGGTGAAGCGGGGAAAGGTTGAGTTCAAAATGGACAAGCTGGGCAATCTCCATGTGGTCATCGGCAAGCGATCGTTTGAAGCCAGCCAGTTGGCTGAAAACGGCACCGCGGTGCTTGAGGCCATCCTGAGAGCCAGACCCTCCAGCGTCAAAGGCACCTGGGTCCAGCGGGCCACCCTGTCCAGTACGATGAGTCCGGGCATCCCTGTTGATATGCGGCCGTTTGAGAGCGGCATCAGCGAGTAACCTCATGGCAAAAGTCGGCCGGCTGGTCAAAGAATATATGCTCCAGGAGCTCACCGAGACCCTACGGGAGCGCTCCAACTTTCTTGTGACGTCCCTGGGCCGAATTGAAGCGGTCGAGCTGGACACGCTCCGAAAACAGTTGCGCACCATGCAAGCCCGGGTCTTCATGACGAAGCGGACACTGGGCCTCCGGGGGACGTCGGGACTCTCATTAGCTGAGTTGCCGGCGCTGTTTGAAGGTTCTATCGCCTTGGTGTTTCCCGGCGAAGACATCATCCCGGCGGCCAAGCTGCTGGTGGACTTCGCCAAATCCAACCAGGACAAGCTGTTCGTTCGGGGCGGATTCGTTGAAGGCCAGCTCTTGAACTCGAAATGCGTGGAAGAGTTGGCGGCATTGCCAGGGCGAACGCAATTGCTGGCCCAAGTCGTCGCAGCCCTGGAAGCCCCGGCGACGGAATTGATCTTCGTTTTGGAGCAAGCTATCGGCGAGGTCGCGTGGGTGCTGGAGGAAGCCAGCAAGACGGTTCCCGCCGCCCCCGCGTCAGCAACGACAACCGCAAGCACCGAGGCTCCTGCGCAACCGGATGCAGGCGCCTCGCCAGCCTAGCACAAGGGAGGATCAGACATGCCCGATTTAACGAAGCGCGTGGAAGACGCCATGAAGCTCACGGAGGTGATGACGGCCTTGGAGCTCTCGAACTATGCCAAGGCGCTCCGAGAGAAGTTCGGTATCACGGCCACCCCCATGGCTATGGCCGCTGGTGGGGCGGTGGCAGGTGGCGGAGCTGCCCAGGCGCCTGCCGAAGAGAAAACCAGCTTTGACATCACGTTGGCGGCTGCCGGCGCGAACAAGATCCAGGTGATCAAGGAAATCCGCGCGATCACCAACTTGGGCCTCAAGGAAGCCAAGGAGTTGGTGGAAAGCGCGCCGAAGCCGGTCAAGACCGGCCTCAAGAAAGAAGAAGCGGAAGAGATTAAAAAGAAGCTCGAAGCGGTTGGTGCCACGGTGGAACTGAAGTAGACCGAACCAAGACCAAGGCGGAGCACACCGTGAATTGGCTGAGGCAAGGGGGGCAAGGATGACCGCTCGAGTGAGTTTTGCGAAACTTCCGCAGACGGTTGAACCACCGGATCTGCTCGAGGTGCAGAAGCATTCCTATGCCCAGTTCCTACAGCTGGAAGCGCCCAAGAGCCGCCGGGAGCGCATCGGCCTCCAAGCGGCGTTCCAGGAGACCTTCCCAATTGAGAGCGCCGACGGCCAGCACCAGCTGCAATTCGTGCACTACACGGTCGGGAGACCGAAATACACGGTGAACGAATGCCTCCGGAACGGCCTGACGTACGCCGCGCCGTTGAAGGTCAAGCTGCGGCTCGTGTCCTCGAAATCCACCAAGGAACAGGACGTCTATTTCGGTGAGATTCCGCTGATGACCGAAGAGGGAACGTTCGTGATCAACGGGGATGAGCGGGTCGCCGTCAGCCAGCTGCACCGTTCTCCCGGCGTCACGTTCGAGGTCACGGTCCACCCGACCGGCAAGCGGCTCTTTTCGGCCCGCATCATTCCGTATCACGGCGCCTGGGTCGAATTGGAATTCGACATGACCGACACGCTGCATGTGTCGATCGACCGCCGCCGGAAAATGACCGGCACCATTCTCCTGCGCGCGTTGGGCTTGTCCACGGATGAGCACCTCCTAGAAGCGTTTAGCCCGACCGAAACCGTCGAGTTCACCGACCCGGCTCAACTCAAGCCGTTGATCGGGAGCGTGCTGGGGGAGCGCCTGACGGATCCCAACTCCGGCCAAATCTTGCTGCGGGCGGGCAGCCGCATCACGGAAGAGTGGCTTGAAACCATTTGGGCGACCGGCAGACGCCAGCTCAAACTGTCGCTGAATCCGCCGGCAGAACTCTTAAAGACGCTTGAGAAGGACCATACGACGAGCCGCGAAGAAGCCCTCCTGGAAATTTTCAGGCGGTTGCGCCCCGGCGATCTCGTCAACCTGCCTTCAGCGGAAACGTTGTTGCACCGTCTCTTCACCGATCCCCGTCGCTATGACCTGGGCCGGGTTGGGCGGTTCGTCCTCAACCGCAAGCTGGGAATGGAAGCTGGGCTGGACGACCGCCTGTTGAAATCCGACACGGCGGTGTCCGTGATCAAATATCTCCTGGCCCTGCGCCGGGGCGAAGGGGAAGTGGATGACATTGACCATCTGGGCAACCGGCGCGTCCGCTCAGTCGGCGAATTGGTGTACCACCAATTCCGCATCGGTCTGGAGCGCCTCGAGCGGGCCGTCCATGAACGGATGGCGATTTACGACATGGATAAGATCCTGCCGCAGGCGCTGGTCAACTTCAAGCTGGTCGCCTCCGTCGTGCGTGATTTTTTCGCGCGCTCCCAACTGTCGCAGTTCTTGGATCAAACCAACGCCTTGGCTGAGCTGACCCACAAGCGCCGTTTGTCCGCTTTGGGGCCTGGCGGTCTCTCCCGGGAACGGGCTGGGTTTGAGGTGCGCGACGTGCACCCGTCCCACTATGGCCGCATCTGTCCCATCGAGACGCCGGAAGGCCCGAACATCGGCCTGATCTCCAGCCTGACGGTCTACTCCCGCATTAATGAGCATGGCTTCATCGAAACACCCTATCGCCAAGTCAAGGATGGGCAGGTGACCACCGAAGTTGCTTACATGACGGCGGATGCCGAGGATCGCTATCACATTGCGCAAGGCAGCAGCCCGCTGAACAAGGCCGGCCGGTTTACGGAAGAGTTCGTCAGTTGCCGGTACCGGGGCAACATCGTCCATGTGCCGCCGGCGCAGGTGGAATGCATGGATGTGTCCCCGAACCAGACCGTCAGCGTGGCGGCCTGCCTCATCCCGTTCCTCGAACATGACGATGCCAACCGGGCCCTGATGGGGTCCAATATGCAGCGGCAGGCCGTGCCGCTGATGAACCCGGGAGCCCCGCTCGTGGGTACCGGGATTGAGGGACGGGTGGCGAGAGACTCCGGCGCCTGCGTGGTTGCCAAGGCGGACGGGGTGGTCAGCTTCGCGGATGCGGAGCGGATTGTGATCGGCCATCACACCTATGAGCTGAAAAAGTTTGAGCGGTCCAACGCCAACACGTCGCTCAACCAACGGCCGCTGGTTCAACCCGGTCAGAAAGTAAAAGCCGGGCAGGTGATCGCAGACGGGGCGGCCACCCGCGGCGGCGAGCTGGCATTGGGACGGGATGTGCTCGTCGCGTTCTTGCCCTGGCGCGGATACAATTTTGAAGACGCGATCCTGATCAGCGAACGGCTCGTTAAAGACGAGGTCTTCACCTCCCTGCACATCGAAGAGTTTGAGACCGAAGCCCGCGAGACGCGGCTGGGCAACGAGGAAATTACGCGCGATATTCCCAACGTGGGCGAAGAGGCCCTGAAAGACCTGGATGAGCAAGGCATCGTGCGCATTGGCGCGACGGTCGGACCACGGGATATCTTGGTCGGGAAGGTGACCCCGAAGAGCGAGACGGAGCTGACGCCGGAGGAGAAGCTGCTGAAGGCGATCTTCGGCGAAAAGGCCGAGGATGTGCGCGACACCAGCCTCCGCGTGCCGGCCGGCGTGGAAGGGATTGTCATCGACGTCAAGATTTTGACCCGCAAGGGCGCTCGCGCCAAAACCAAAGAAGAGCAGCAAGAAGAACATCGGCAGATTGACGCCATTCGGAAGGACGCGGCAGCGCAGGTCGTCAAGCTGCGCGATGAGCTGGTGGAAAAGGTTTCCAGCCTCCTCGAAGGCAAACAGCTGGCCTCGCCGTTGACGGATGCTGAGAGCAACTCGACGGTGTTTGATTCCGGCAAAATCCTCAAGACGGTGGACAAAAAGCGGCTGATGCGCTGCGACCTGGGCGACATCCGGCTGCATGACGATTCGCAGGCCGAAGCGGAGATCCGGCGCATCGTGGACTTCTTCGAGGACCAGATCCGCGAGGTGCGCTACACCGAAGAGATGGAAGTGGATAAGATTCGCCGCGGCGACGAGCTGCCGCCCGGCGTCCTGAAGCGCGTGGTCGTCCAAGTGGCGTCGAAGCGCAGCGTGTCCGTCGGCGACAAGATGGCCGGGCGGCACGGCAACAAGGGCGTGGTGGCGAAGATTTTGCCTGAGGAAGACATGCCGTTCCTGCCGGATGGCACGCCGGTCGAGGTGGTGCTCAACCCCCTGGGGGTTCCCTCCCGGATGAACGTGGGGCAAATCCTGGAGCTCCACTTGGGGTGGGCCGCAAAGCTGCTTGGGTTCCAGGCGGAAAGCCCGGTTTTTAACGGCGCCACCGAAGACCAGATCAAGGAGCAGCTCAAGAAAGCCGGGTTGCCCCCGCATGGCAAAGTGCGGATGTATGACGGGCGAACCGGGGCCGCCTTTGATCAGGAAGTCACCTGCGGCTATCTCTACATGATCAAGCTGGTGCATCTGGTGGATGACAAGATTCACGCCCGGTCTATCGGCCCGTACTCCCTCGTGACCCAACAGCCGTTGGGCGGGAAAGCGCAGTTCGGCGGCCAGCGGTTCGGCGAGATGGAGGTGTGGGCGCTGGAGGCGTACGGCGCCGCCTACACCTTGCAGGAGCTGTTGACGGTGAAGAGCGACGACGTGGTCGGACGGACGCGCGTCTATGAAGCCATCGTCAAGGGCGAGCATTCCCTTCAACCCTCGATCCCGGAATCGTTCAACGTGCTGGTGAAAGAGCTGCAGGGGTTGTCGCTGGATGTGCGTTTGGAACGGAAGGAGCACATCGTCTCAGGCGCGGAGCTCTTTGAGCAGTTGGTCCAACGAGAGCTTGAGCAAGCGGAAGGGCAGGGGGAAGCGGCGGAACGGGATGTGGCCGAGGCCGTGGCGAAACCCGCGAAGGGCAAACGATGAGAACCCCGTTGGTTGACGAACCCAACACCAACACCTTTGACGCCATTACCATCCGCATCGCCTCGCCAGAGGTGATCCGGGGCTGGTCCCGTGGCGAAGTCAAGAAGCCGGAGACGATCAACTACCGGACCTTGAAACCGGAAAAAGACGGCCTCTTCTGCGAGCGGATTTTCGGCCCCACGAAAGATTACGAATGCAACTGCGGGCGGTACAAAAAAATCAAGCACCGTGGCATCGTCTGCGACCGGTGCGGCGTTGAAGTCACCCACTCCAAGGTCCGCCGGGAGCGGATGGGGCATATTGAGCTGGCGGCCCCCGTGTCGCACATCTGGTTTTTCAAGAGCGTGCCCTCCCGGATGGGCGCGCTGCTGAACATCACGATGCGGGACCTGGAGCGTGTGCTGTACTACGAAGCGTACATCGTCACCAATCCCGGCTCAACCCCGCTGAAACTGCGCGAAATTCTTCCGGAAGAACGGTACCAGGAAGCCCTCAAGACGTACGGCAAAGCCTTCACGGCGAGGATGGGCGCCGAGGCCGTGCAGGATCTCTTGGCCGACCTGAACCTGGACGCGATGGCCAAGCAGCTGCATAAAGAGCTGCAGGTGGCCAAGGTGGAGCAGACCCAAAAACGCATCATCCGGAACCTCCGCGTGGTGGAAGCCTTCCGCAAGAGCGACAACCAGCCGGGATGGATGATCTTGAAGGTGATCCCGGTCATCCCGCCGGACCTGCGCCCCTTGGTGCCCTTGGACGGCGGGCGCTTCGCCACCTCTGACCTGAACGATCTCTACCGCCGGGTGATCAACCGGAACAACCGCCTGAAGAAATTGATCGACCTCAAGGCCCCGGAGATCATTGTGCGCAACGAAAAGCGCATGCTGCAGGAAGCCGTGGATGCGCTCTTCGACAACGGCCGGCACGGCCGGCCCGTCCTTGGTTCGATGAACCGCCCGCTGAAGGCGCTGGCGGATATGCTGAAGGGCAAGCAGGGCCGGTTCCGGCAAAATTTGCTGGGCAAGCGGGTGGACTACTCCGGCCGGTCGGTCATCGTCGTCGGGCCGGAGCTGCGCCTGGATCAATGCGGCCTGCCCAAGAAGATGGCGCTGGAGCTGTTTGAGCCGTTCATTATCCGCAAATTCCGCGAGCAAGGTTTCGCCCAGACCATCAAGACGGCCAAGCGGATGGTGGAAAAGGAGCGGTTGGAGGTGTGGGACATCCTGGACGAGGTCATCAAGGACCACCCGGTGTTCCTCAACCGCGCTCCCACCCTGCACCGCCTGGGCATCCAGGCGTTTCATCCGGTGCTGATCGAAGGTAAAGCCATTCGTATCCATCCCTTGGTCTGCACCGCATTCAACGCGGACTTTGATGGGGACCAGATGGCGGTCCACGTGCCGCTCTCCATCGAAGCCCAGCTCGAAGCCGAGCTCTTGATGCTCTCGGCCAACAACCTCTTTTCACCCGCCAACGGCAAGCCGATTGTGACCCCGACCCAAGACATTATCTTGGGCTGCTATTACCTGACGAAGATGCGGGATGGCCTGAAGGGCCAGGGCCTGGTCTTCAGCGATATCCCAGAAGCCATCCTGGCGTATCAAGACCAGCAAGTGGCCATCCATGCCAAAGTGAAGCTGCGCTGGAACGGCGAGCTGGTGGAGACCACCGTCGGACGCGTGCTGTTCAACACCGTGCTGCCCAAGGAAGTCTACTTCGTGAACGAGCTGATTGATAAAGGCCGCCTGAGCAACCTCATCAGCCGCGTCTATCGCACCTGCGGCCACACCCGCACCGTCACGCTGTTGGACGACTTGAAGACCCTGGGGTTTGAATGGGCCACCCTCGCGGGCCTCTCGATCTCGGTGGACGACCTGACGATCCCCCCTGCCAAAAGCAAACTGCTGAAGAAAGCGGAGCGCGAGGTGGAGTTGGTGGAGAACCAGTATCGCCGCGGGTTGATCACCGAGGGAGAGCGGTACAACAAGATCATCGACATCTGGATGCGCACGACGGAGGAAATTTCCGACGCGGTGTTTGAGAACCTCCAGCCGTTCAACCCGATCTTCATGATGGCGGACTCGGGCGCTCGTGGGTCCGTGCAGCAGATCCGGCAGCTGGCCGGCATGCGCGGCCTGATGGCGAAGCCCTCCGGCGACATCATCGAAAGCCCGATCACGGCGAACTTCCGCGAAGGGCTGACGGTCCATGAGTATTTCATTTCGACCCACGGCGCCAGGAAGGGGCTGGCCGACACGGCGTTGAAGACCGCGGACTCCGGCTACTTGACCCGCCGCCTCGTGGATGTAGCGCAGGAAGTGATCATCATGGAGGCGGACTGCGGCACGCTCAACGGCATCCTGATGACCCCGATCCGCGAAGGCGATGAAGATGTGGTCAGCCTGAAGGAACGGACCATTGGCCGGGTGGCGCTGGACAACATCGTGGATGTCGTCAGCGACGCCGTGATGGTCAAAACCAACGAAGAAATCACCGACGACGTGGCGGAACAAATCGAGCAGGCCGGCATCGAGCGGATCCGGATCCGCAGCGTGCTGACGTGTGAAGCCAAGCGCGGCGTCTGCGGCAAGTGCTACGGCCGCAACCTGGCTACGGGCCTGGCGATCGAGCTCGGCGAAGCGGTGGGCATCATCGCCGCGCAATCCATCGGCGAGCCGGGCACGCAGCTGACGATGCGGACTTTCCATATCGGCGGGACCGCGCATCGCGTCATCGAGCAGTCGCACATCAAATCCAAGCACAAGGGCGCGGTGAAGTTCCACAACCTGAAGACGGTCAAAACGAAGCCGGACGAGCTGCTCGTGCTGAACCGGAACGGCGAACTGGCCATCGTGGATGAAGACGATCGCGAGCTCGAGCGCCACCGCATCCCGCAAGGCGCCGTCATCACCAAGGAAAACGGCCAGCCCATCGCCAAGGACGAGGTGCTCGTCCGCTGGGATCCCTACAGCACCCCCATCCTCACGGAGTTCGGGGGCCGCGTGCGCCTCGAGGATGTGAAATCCGGCATCACGATGCGGGAAGAAATTGACGAAGCCACCGGCCTCATGAACCGCATCATCGTCGAGCACAAGGGCGATTACCACCCGCAGGTGGTGATCGAAACCGAGGCCGGCGGGGAACTGCTGGCCGTGTATGGGTTGCCCGTCGGAGCGCACATCATGGCCAAGGAAGGCCAGATCGTCCGGACCGGTGACATGCTGGCCAAGACCGCCCGCAAGATCAGCCAGACCAAGGACATCACCGGCGGTCTGCCTCGCGTGGCCGAGCTGTTCGAGGCCCGCCGCCCCAAGGACCCGACCATCATCGCGGAAATTGACGGCGTGGTGGACTTCGGCACCGCCAAGAAAGGCCAGCGGCGCATCATCATCAAGAGCGCCTCGGGCATGACGAAGGAATACTTGATCCCGCATGGCAAGCACCTGAACGTCTACAAGGGCGACTACGTGCAGAGCGGCCAGCCGTTGACGGACGGGCCGATCGTGCCGCAGGACATTCTCCGCGTGTGCGGGGAGCGGCTGCTGCAGGAATATTTCCTCAACGAAATCCAGGAAGTCTACCGGTCGCAGGGGGTCAAGATCAACGACAAGCACATCGAGGTGATCGTGCGCCAGATGCTGCGGAAAGTCCGGATTGACGACTCGGGCGACACTGAGTTCTTGGTCGGAATGCAGATTGACAAATGGCGCTTCGCCGAAGAGAACGAGCGCATCAAGAAATCAGGGAAGAAGCCGGCGTCAGCCACCCCGATCCTGCTGGGGATCACCAAGGCCAGCCTCTCGACGGAGAGTTTTGTGGCCGCGGCGAGTTTTCAGGAAACGACGCGCGTCCTGACCGAAGCGGCCGCAAGCGGACGGCGGGATCCGCTGGTCGGCTTGAAGGAAAATGTGATCATGGGGCACCTCGTGCCTGCCGGGACCGGGTTCCCCGCGCATCGAACTGTCAAAATGATGAAAGTCGTTCCGGAGCCGTTTGCCGGCTTGGCGGAAGCCGCCTCAACGGATGGCGACGCCCTGCAGCAAACAGGCAATGGCGAAGCGGCGCCTGGTGGCGCCGCTGATGAACCGACAACATAAGGGTCACATAAGTCGAATCCCATGCCCACGATTAACCAGTTGATCCGACGCGGACGGCGCCAGCGCCGGAAGAAAAGCAAGTCTCCCGCGTTGAAAAGCTCGCCTCAGCGACGGGGCGTCTGCGTTCAAGTGCGGACCATGACCCCGAAAAAACCGAACTCGGCCTTGCGGAAGATCGCGCGGGTGCGGTTGACCACGGCGATTGAAGTGACGGCCTATATCCCGGGGGAAGGGCACAACCTGCAAGAGCACTCCATCGTGTTGGTCCGCGGAGGACGCGTCAAGGATCTGCCGGGGGTCCGCTATCATATCGTCCGGGGCACCCTGGATGCCTCCGGGGTGAACCAGCGACGGAAATCGCGCTCCAAATACGGAGCCAAGATGCCACAGGGGTCGGCGGCCGCAAAACCCGCGGCAAAATAACGCACGAGGAAGCAACTAGGAACCCATGAGACGACGAAAAGCTGAGCGCCGCGAAGTCTTGCCGGATCCGCGTTACAACAACCGGCTGGTCCAAAAACTCATCAATATGCTGATGCTGGATGGGAAAAAGTCCATCGCGGAGCGCATTGTCTACGAGGCCTTCGACCACCTGAAGACTCAAGCGGCCACGAGTGACGTCCTCTCGGTGTTCCATAAGGCCGTGGAGAATGTCCGGCCGCAGGTCGAGCTCAAACCACGTCGGGTGGGGGGTGCCACGTACCAGGTGCCCATCGAAGTCCGGCATGACCGGAGCCTCAGTTTGGCGCTCCGCTGGTTGAAGAACGCTTCACGGGCCCGCCGCGGGTCCCCCATGACCAAGCGGCTGGCGGATGAGCTGATGGCCGCGTACAAGGGCGAAGGCACCGCGGTGAAGAAACGGGAAGAAATACATAAGATGGCGGAAGCCAACCGGGCCTTCGCGCATTACCGCTGGTAATCATGGCCAACGACCCGACTCCCAACACTCCAACCACGAGTCCCGAGACGATCGAGCGGCTCACCTATACCCGCAACTTCGGGGTGGTGGCTCACATCGATGCCGGCAAGACCACCACGTCCGAGCGGATCCTCTTCTTCACGGGCCGCATCCACAAGATCGGGGAGATCGATGAGGGAACCACCGTGCTGGACTGGATGGCGCAGGAGCGGGAGCGCGGCATTACCATCACCTCCGCGGCCACCACGTGCTTTTGGCACAAGTTCCGCTTCAATTTGATCGACACTCCGGGGCACGTGGATTTCACCGCCGAGGTGGAACGAAGCTTAAAAGTGCTGGACGGTGCGGTCGTGGTCTTCTGCGCCGTCGGCGGAGTGGAGCCGCAGTCCGAAACCGTGTGGCGGCAGGCCGACAAATACGGCGTGCCGCGCATTGCGTTCATCAACAAGCTCGATCGGATCGGCGCCGATTTCTACGCCGTGATCAAGGAGATCGAGGAACGCCTCGGCGCTCAGCCAGTCGCGCTGCAGATCCCGTGGATGGACCACGAGACTGTGCACGGCATCATCGACCTCGTCCTGATGAAGAGCATCAAGTTCGACTCAGCGGATCCGACCAATCCGCCCGTGGTCGGCGACATCCCAGCCGAGCTTGTTGAGAAAGCCAGGGAGTACCGCCATGCGCTGCTGGAGGCGGTCGCCGAATACGATGACAAGCTCATGGAGAAATACATTCACGAGCAAGAGCCAACCGAGGAAGAGTTGCGCGCGGCGATTCGCACCGCAACGATCCGCACCGCGCACCTGACCGAGGGGCAGAAGGAAGAGCCGGTCTTCGTCCCGGTGCTGACGGGCGCGTCGTTCCGCAACATCGGCGTGCAGCCGCTGCTGGACGCGATCTGTCACTACCTGCCGTCGCCGCTTGACGTGGACGTGCCGGCCGCGCATGTTCCTGGAACAGACGAGGCGAAGCACCTGCTTCCTGACGAGAACGCGCCGTTCGCCGCGCTGGCATTCAAGATCGCCCGCGATCCGTTCGTCGGCAAGCTGTATTTTCTTCGCGTGTATTCCGGTTCCTTGAAGTCCGGCGAAACGATCATGAACGCGACCAAGCGCAAGCGTGAGCGCGTCAGCAAGCTGCTGCGCATGCACGCGAACAAGCAGGAGATGATCGAGGAGATTAAGACCGGCGACATCGCGGCTGCGGTGGGCCTGAAGGACATCACGACCGGCGACACGCTGTGCGCCGAGAACGCGCAAGTCGTGTTCGAGCGCATCCAGTTCCCGGAGCCTGTCGTCGCGATGGCCATCGAAGTCAAATCGAAGGCCGAGCAGGACAAGCTGGGCAACGCGCTCAACGTGCTGCAAGATGAAGATCCGACATTCCGCGTCCACTACGACCAGGAAACCGGCCAGAACATCATGGAAGGGATGGGTGAACTGCACCTCGAGATCCTCGTTGACCGCATGCGCCGCGAGTTCGGCGTCGAGGTGCAAACGGGCAAGCCTCAGGTGGCCTACAAGGAAACGATGACCATGCCGGTCGAGGAGATCAACTACAAGCACGCCAAGCAGACCGGTGGCCGAGGTCAATACGGTCACGTTGTGATCAAACTGGAGCCGGGCGAGCCCAAGAGCGGCGTCCAGTTCATCAACAAGATCGTTGGCGGGAAGATTCCGAGAGAGTTTATTCCAGCCGTGGAAGATGGTATTATGGAGGCTTCCAAGACCGGCCCATATAAGGGCTACCCTGTACAGGATGTGGTGGTGACACTCTTTGATGGCTCGTACCACGACGTCGACTCCTCCGAAATCGCGTTCAAGATCGCGGCGATCGAGGCGTTCAAACAAGGCTTCATGAAAGGCAAGCCAGTCCTGCTCGAACCGATCATGGTGGTAGACGTCGTGTGTCCGGAGACGGTCATGGGGCAAATCATTGGCGACCTCAACTCGCGCCGTGGCCAAGTTGAATCCAATACCCCGCGTGGCTCAAGCCGTATCATCCGCGCCTACGTTCCCTTGGCGGAGATGTTCGGTTACACGACCGCGATTCGATCGCTCTCGCAGGGTCGCGCCGCCTCGTCGATGGAGCCGGCTCGCTACGAGCAGGTGCCTCGCCACGTTGCAGAAGCATTAGGAGGAGGTAAGAAGTAAATGGCCAAAGCCAAATTCGAGCGCACCAAACCCCACCTCAACATCGGCACCATCGGCCACGTGGACCACGGCAAGACGACCTTGACCAGCGCCATCACCAAGGTTCTCGCCGGCAAAGGGCTCGCCCAGGCGAAGTCGTATGAAGAGATTGACAACGCCCCGGAAGAGCGAGAGCGCGGGGTCACCATCAACGTCCACCACGCCGAGTACGAGACCGAGGCGCGCCACTACGCCCATGTCGACTGCCCGGGGCACGCCGACTACATCAAGAACATGATCACCGGGGCCGCCCAGATGGACGGGGGCATCCTGGTCGTCTCCGCGGTGGATGGCCCCATGCCCCAGACCCGCGAGCACATCCTCCTGGGCCGCCAGGTGGGCCTGCCCGCGATCATCGTCTTCTTGAACAAGGTCGATGCGGTGGAGGACCCCGAGCTCTTGGACCTCGTCGAGCTGGAAGTCCGCGAGCTCTTGACCAAGTACGGCTATCCCGGGGACAAGACCCCCATCATCCGCGGCAGCGCCCTCCTGGCCGCCCAGGGCGACAAAGGCGAGCTGGGCGAGCCGGCGATCCTCAAGCTCATGGCCACCATCGATACGTACATCCCCACCCCCACCCGCGAGACCGCGAAGCCCTTCCTCATGGCGGTGGAGGACGTCTTCTCCATCACCGGCCGCGGCACGGTGGGCACCGGGCGGGTGGAGCGCGGCACGGTCACCGTGGGCCAAGAAGTCGAGGTCATCGGCTTGAAGGACACCACCAAGACCGTCGTCACCGGCATTGAGATGTTCCGCAAGCTCTTGGAGGAAGGCCAGGCGGGGGATAACCTCGGGGTCCTCCTGCGCGGCATCGAGAAAGACCAGCTCCAGCGCGGCATGGTGCTCGCCGCCCCCGGGAGCATTACCCCCCACACCAGCTTCACGGCGGAGATCTACGTGCTCACGAAAGAAGAAGGCGGGCGGCATACCCCCTTCTTCAAAGGCTACCGCCCCCAGTTCTACTTCCGCACCACGGATGTGACCGGGACGGTGGAGCTGCCCGCGGGGGTGGAGATGGTGATGCCGGGGGATAACATCCGCGTCACGGTGGCGCTCCTGCAGCCGGTGGCCATGGAGTCCGGCCAGCGCTTCGCCGTCCGGGAAGGCGGCAAGACCGTCGGGGCCGGGGTGGTCACAGCGATTGTGAAGTAACGCGGGCAGATCATGGCAGAAGCACTGAAGATCCGAGTCAAACTCAAAGCGTACGACCATCGACTGCTGGATCAATCCACGGCAGAAATTGTCGAGACCGCCAAGCGGACTGGTGCTAAAATTTCAGGTCCCGTGCCGTTGCCGACCAAGCGGGAATTGTATACGGTGTTGCGGTCTCCCGTGATCGACAAAAAGTCACGGGAGCAGTTTCAGATTACAACACACAAGCGCTTGATTGATATTTTGGAGCCAACGTCGAAGACGGTGGATGCACTTCGTAAACTCAACCTGCCGTCCGGGGTGTACGTGGAAGTGAAGTAACGAGGTTGGCTGTTCGCACGCCGCTTCACCCACCGGCTGTTCCCAAGTGAGACGCCCATGGTTGGAATTTTAGCGAAAAAACTTGGCATGACTCAGGTTTTTAATGAGCATGGCCGCGCGGTCGCCGTCACCGTGCTGCAGGCCGGTCCATGCGCCGTCACGCAGGTCCGCGAGCCCGCCAAGCACGGCTATCACGCCATTCAGCTTGGGTTTGAGGCAGTCGTGAAAGAGTCGCGCTTGCCGAAACCAGTGCTCGGCCAATTCAAGAAGAACGGCAGCGCGCCGATGCGGCACCTGAGAGAGTTCCGTCTGACCGATGGAGAAACCTACACTGTGGGGCAACAGATCACGGTTGGGTTGTTCAAGGAAGGCGAACTGGTGGATGTCTCCGGCGTCTCCATCGGCAAGGGGTTTCAAGGCGGGGTCAAGCGCTGGCACTGGAAGGGGGGACCGGCCACTCACGGTTCGATGTCGCACCGGGCGCCGGGATCGATCGGTTCCACGACGGATCCCGGCCGCGTGTTCCGAGGCCACCACTTGCCAGGCCACATGGGACATCAGAACACGACCGTGCAAAATCTCCGCGTGATGAAAATTGATGCGGAAGCGAACTTGCTGTTGATTCAAGGCGCCGTGCCCGGCCCGGAGCGGCAGGTCGTGATGGTGCGCAAATCCATCAAGCGGCCCGGCGTCGTGACGGCATCCAAGGGCATCCAGGAAACTCTAATGGAAGTCGAAGAAGAGAAGAAAGCCAAACCAAAGAAGAAATAGCTTTCCCCGCTCATGCAGATCCAGGTGGTCGACCTCAACGGCAAATCCATTGAAACGCTGACCTTAGACAGCGCGCCGTGGGACCGACCGGTTAACCTGGTGTTGCTGGCCCAGGCGGTCCGCATGTACCGCTCCAACCAGCGGGCCGGAACCGCGTCCACCAAAACCCGCGGTGACGTATCCGGAGGCGGCAAAAAACCCTGGAAGCAGAAGCACACCGGACGAGCGCGCGCCGGCTCCATTCGCTCGCCGCTTTGGCGGCACGGCGGCGTCGCGTTCGGTCCGCATCCGCGCCGGTTTGGCTATGATCTGCCCAAAGCCATGAAACGAAAAGCCCTGCTGGAAAGCCTGAAGGGCAAGCTGCGCGACCAGGAGGTGGTCGTGGTCAATGAGCTCTCCGCTCAGCAGCCCAAGACCAAGCCGTTCGCCGGGTTGGCGCGCACGTTCGGGGTGACCGGCTCCTCGGTGATCGTGGTGGAGGAGTTCCGGGAGCCGCTGGTCAAGTCCCTGCGCAACCTGGCCCACTTTGCGCTTCGGCGGGCAAGCGATTTGAACGCCTTCGACGTGCTGAACGCGCAAAAGGTTCTGGTCACCAAGCAGGCGTTCCAGTCGCTGCAAACCCGCGTCGGCGGCAACGGCCCCCATGCCTGAGCTGCACTATATCATCCGGGGCATCCGGCAGACTGAGAAAGGCACGCGGATCGCCGCGCTGCACCAGTACGTACTCCAGGTCAGTCCTCAGGCCAGCAAAGGCGACATCAAGCAGGCGGTGGAATCGCTCTTTAACGTGTCCGTGCGCAAAATCAATACGCAGTGCTACGAGGGCAAGTGGCGCCGCCTGACCCGCCAGCTCGGCCGGCGGGCGTCATGGAAAAAAGCGATCGTCACGCTGGCCAAAGGCCAAACCATCGAGTTGAAATAGGCGCCGCCATGGGAGTCAAACAGTATCGGCCCACGACCGCGACCCGGCGCTGGCAGACCGTGTCCGATTTTAAGGAACTGACGACCGATCGTCCCCACAAGCCGTTGCTGAAGCGATTAAAGCGCTCAGGCGGACGGGACGGGTACGGCCATGTCACCAGCCGGTTCCGCGGCGGCGGGCATAAGCGCCTCTACCGCATCATTGACTTCTTCCGGCGCGACAAGGCCGGCGTCCCCGCCACGGTCAGAACAGTCGAGTATGATCCGAACCGCTCCAGCCGAATCTCCTTGGTCGAGTATAGCGACGGCGAAAAGCGCTATTTGCTCTGGCCGGAAGGGCTCAAGGTCGGCGAGCACATCATGGCCGGACCTGACGCTGAAGTGAAAGTCGGCAACGCGCTGCCCTTGCGGCTCATCCCCCCGGGCGTCATGATTCACAACCTGGAACTTGTCATCGGCCGAGGCGGACAGTTGGTCCGGTCCGCCGGAGGCGCCGCGATCATTCAGGCCAAAGAAGGCACGCATGCGCATGTCAAGCTCCCCTCCGGCGAAGTCCGGCTCGTGGGGATGGAGTGCTGGGCCACGATCGGGCAGCTGGGCAACATTGACCACCAATCGATCGTGATCGGCAAGGCGGGACGGTCCCGCTGGATGGGCCGGCGCCCGCACGTCCGGGGCATCGCGATGAATCCCGTTGACCATCCGCATGGCGGCGGCGAAGGGAAATCCGGGCAGGGCAACCCCCACCCGGTGTCGCCATGGGGATGGCATACCAAGGGGAAGAAGACCCGCAAGGACAGGAAGTACTCGAACCGGTTGATCGTGAAACGAAGGGCATAATCGCGCGATGGGACGCTCGTTAAAGAAAGGCCCGTTTGTGGATGACCACCTGCTGGTGAAAATCCAGAAGGCCCGGCAGTCCAACGATCGCAAGCCGATCAAGACCTGGTCGCGCCGCTCAACCGTCACGCCGGATTTTATCGGCCTGACCTTCATGGTCCACAACGGCCATGCCTTCCAGCCGGTCTACGTCTCCGAAAGCATGGTCGGGCACAAGCTGGGCGAGTTCGCTCCCACGCGGGTCTTCCGCAAGCATGGCGGCGTGAAGAAGGCCGACGAAGGTACCGCCCCGGCGCCGGCGGCGGCCCCCGCGGCGGCTAAATAACCGATGGCCGTCCTTGCGAAAGCCGTCGTGAAATATGTGCGCATGTCACCGCGGAAAGTCCGCTACGTCATGGAACCGTTGCGCCACCGTTCCGTCGCGGATGCCTTGAGCGTGCTGGCGGTGTTGAACCGGCGCGCCTCCAAGCCGTTGGCCAAAGCCATCGCCTCAGCCTTTGCAAACGCCAAGCGGGTGGATCCGACGCTGGGAGAAGAGCGGGTCCTCATCAGCCGGCTGACCGCGGATGGGGGGCCGGCGTGGAAACGGTTCCGCGCGGCCGCCTTCGGACGAGCTGTCTCGATCCGGAAACGCACCACGCACATCACCGTGGAATTGGAATCCTCTCCGGCCGGTCATGGCCGGGGCAAGCCGGGACGCTAAGCATGGGACACAAAGTCAGCCCAACCTGTCTTCGGCTCGGATTGCACCAGACGTGGACGTCGCGCTGGTTCGGCCCCAGCAAGGAGCTCTTTACCAAGTACCTGCAAGAAGACATCCGCCTGCGGGACTTCCTGAAGAAGGAATTGGCGTCCGCGGCCGTCGCCCGGATTGACGTGGAGCGATCCCCGGAGCGCATCCGAATTTTGATCCATACGGCTCGGCCCGGCGTGCTGATTGGGCGGCGGGGCGAGAATATCCAACGGCTGCAGGAAGCCATCCAGAAGATCGTGGGCACGCAGCACCAACTGAAGATGGAATACCTGGAAATCACCAACCCCTACGTGGAGCCGCAACTGATCAGCCAGTCCATCGCCTTCCAGTTGGAAAAGCGCATTGCGTATCGGCGCGCCATGAAACGGGCGATCCAGCAAGCCATGGAAGCCGGGGCGAAGGGGATCAAGATTATCTGCGGCGGGCGGCTGTCCGGCTCAGAGATGAAGCGGCGGGAAACGTATCGGGAAGGGAAGATCCCCCTCAGCACCCTCCGCGCCAACATCGGCTTCGGCCAATTCACCGCCCACACCACGGCGGGCTGCATCGGGATCAAAGTGTGGGTCTACCAAGGTGACGTCATACAGCTTCGCCCCGGCCGGGACGCGTCGAGACCTCGCCGAAACGTTGAGGCGAATGTGGCCAAGCCGATGGCTGAAGCGGCCCCCGCGCCCATTGGAACCCCATTAAACTAAACCACCATGCCACTCTTACTGCCCAAGCGCGTCAAATATCGCAAGGCTCACCGCGGCAAGCGCCGGGGCATTGCGAAAGGCGGCACCGCGCTCGCGTTTGGCGAGTTCGGGTTGAAGGCCCTCAATAACGGGTGGATCAAGGCCACGCAGATTGAATCCGCTCGCGTGGCCATCAGCCGGGCGCTGGGCGGCGGCAAGCTGTGGATCCGGATGTTCCCGGACAAGCCCTGCACTACGCACGGCCAGGAAAAGACCATGGGGGCCGGCAAAGGCACCGTGGACCATTGGGTGGCGGTCATCAAGCGCGGCCGCGTGCTGTTTGAGGTGGATGGCGTGCCGGAAGTGATGGCGAAAACCGCGCTTCGACTGGCCTCCCACAAGCTGCCGCTGCGCACGCGGTTTGTCAGCCGAAAAGAAGAGTTTCAGGTGGCATAATGAGCCAACTTGCGGAATGGCGCGCCCTGCCGGTGGCCGAACTTCGCGAACGCGCCGCCGGGCTGCGCAAAGAACTGGGGGTGCTCCGGCTCAAGCTGCGCCAGGGAGGCAACGAACACCCCCATCGCATCCGACTGATGAAACGCCAACTGGCGCAGCTCTTGACCATTGCGCACGCCCAGGAGCGCGCCTCACGGAGCACGACATGACCGCCTCAAGCCCTTTGACTCCATTGTCCGCGCCGGCCCGTTCCGGCCGGAAAGTCCGCATCGGCACCGTCGTCAGCAACCGGATGCGGGACACGATCGTGGTGCGGATTGACCGGCTCGCGCGGCACGGTTTTTACCAGCGGGTCGTGCGGCGCTCCGCCAAATTCAAAGCGCACGACGCCGGCAACACCGCGCGCATTGGCGACGTCGTCAAAATCATGGAGACGCGCCCGATCTCAAAAGACAAGCGCTGGCGGTTGATCGAGATTCTTCGGCACAGCGCCACCATTGAGCCGATCGTCGAACCCGGGGAGCGCGCGGCTGCATGATCATGATGCGCACGCAACTCATTGTGGCGGACAACACGGGTGTCAAGCGCGTCTCGTGCATCGGCGTGCTCGGCCGATCCGGCAAGCTGATCGCCACGCTGGGTGACGTGGTTACGTGCAACGTCCGCGAAGCGGACCCGGACGCCATGTCCAAAAAAGGCGAGGTCGTCCGGGGCGTCGTCGTCCGCACGAAAGCTTCGGTGCGACGCCGGGATGGGACGTGGCTGCGCTTCGACACCAATGCCATCGTCCTGATTGACACGCAAGGCAATCCCCGCGGAACCCGTGTGTTTGGGCCGATCGCGCGGGAGCTGCGGGAGAAACGGTTCATGAAGATCATTTCGCTGGCCCCGGAGGTCGTCTAAAAGACATGGCGCGGCTTCGCAAAGGCGACACGGTGATGGTGCTGACCGGCAAGCATCGCGGCAAACACGGCAAGATTCTTCAGATGTTTCCGGACGGGGCCAAGGCGCTGGTCGAGCATGTGAATGTGATGAAGCATTTCGAGCGGCGCACGCGGGCGGACCAGCCGGGCGGAATCATTGAACGCGAAGTTCCCCTGTCCTTGGACAAGCTGGCCCTGGTGTGTCCTCGCTGCCGCAAGGCCGCCCGCGTTCGCTGGGTGGTCGCGGAGGGCGTCAAGCAGCGATCGTGCGTCAAATGCCGTGAGGTGATCCGTGTCTAACGTAGCGACCCAACAAGACGCGCCCGCCTTCCTCAAGCGCTATGAGGACCAGATCCGGCCGGCGCTCGTGAAGCAATTCAAGCGCACGAACCGCCTGGCGGTGCCACGGCTGACCAAAATCGTGCTGAACATCGGCTGCGGTGAAGCCGCCCATGATGCCAAGATCTTGGAGGAAGCGGTGCAGCATCTCGCGGCCATCAGCGGCCAGCGCCCGGTCGTGACCCGCGCGAAAAAAGCGGTGTCGAATTTTAAAATCAGGGAGGGCGACCCCGTGGGATGCAAGGTGACCCTCCGGCGCCGACGCATGTACGAATTCCTGGAGCGGCTGATTGCCATCGCCCTGCCGCGCATTCGCGACTTCCAAGGCGTGTCGAAGCATGGGTTTGATGCGGAGGGCAACTTCAACTTCGGCATTCAGGAGCAAACGATTTTTCCGGAAGTGCAGCCGGATGACGTCCACCACACGCTGGGCATGGATATTGCCATCGTGACGACGGCCGCATCCGCCGAGGAGGCGCGGACGCTCCTCGCAGGGTTTGGCATGCCGTTCCAGAAATAACGAGCACCCATGGCGAAAACCTCTTGGATTGTGCGGGCCAGGCGAACACCAAAATTCAAAGTGCGCGGGATCAATCGCTGCATGCGCTGCGGGCGCCGCCGCGGCTATTACCGGCGATTCGGGCTCTGCCGCCTCTGTTTCCGGGAAATGGCGTGGGCCGGCGCCATCCCCGGCGTCACGAAAGCCAGCTGGTGAGAGATGCTGGGACGCACTCTGAGGACCGACACCTATGATTGATCCGATTGCCAATGCGCTGACGAAAATCCGCAATGCCTCGCGAGCCAGCCATCCCACCACCGACGTGCCGGCCTCCCGGTTTGTCGAGCGGCTCCTTGGCATTCTGAAGCAGGAAGGGTACATTCGCGCCTATAAGCGGGTGGAGAACCCGCCGGCGCCGCAGCTGCGGATCTATCTCAAATACGGCCCGAGTAAGACGGCGGCCATCACGCAAATCCGGCGAGCGTCTCGTCCCGGCCTGCGCTTCTATCGCGGGGCTGATCAGCTGCCGCGCGCGCTGGGCGGGTTGGGGGTGGCAATCCTCACCACCTCCAAGGGCCTGATGACCGACCAAGAAGCCCGCCGGCAGCGTGTCGGCGGCGAAGTCTTGTGCTACGTGTGGTAACCAGGCGAACAGCAGATGTCACGAATTGGACGACAAGCTATTCCCATTCCCCAGGGCGCCAAGGTTGCGCTTGAGGGGTTGACCGTTCGGGTGGAAGGCCTGAAGGGCAAGCTCTCCCTCACGGTGCCCGACACATTGTCCGTGGCCCTGCTGCAGGACGGCCGCGTGCAGGTGCAGCGCGCGAATGACCTCAAAACGGTCAAAGCGCTTCATGGCCTCTATCGCTCCCTGATCGCCAACATGCTGCACGGCGTGACCCTTGGGTTTCAGAAAGAATTGGAGGTGGTGGGGGTGGGGTATCGCGCGCAAGCTCAGCCGAAACAGCTCACGCTGCATGTGGGGTTTTCTCATCCCGTCATGATCCCAATTCCGGAAGGCCTCACGGTCGAAACACCCAAGCCGACCTCCATTTTCGTGAAGGGGGCGGACCGCCACATGGTCGGGCAGATGGCGGCCACCATCCGCCGAACGGCCTTGCCGGAGCCCTACAAGGGTAAAGGCATCCGGTATGCCGGAGAATTGATTCGACGCAAAGCCGGGAAGGCCGCGACCGGCTCGAAGGGAGCGGCGGCGGCGTAGGCCGGCGGCGCGAACGATCAGGGAGTAAGCACTCTCATGCGTGATCGAGCCATCAGCCGAATGCGACGACATCGGCGCATCCGCAAGCGGATTGTCGGATACCCGGACCGGTTGCGGCTGGCCGTCTTCCGAAGCCATAAGCATTTGGTGGTGCAATTGATCAATGACATGGAGCAGAAAACCGTCGTGAGCTGCTCGACGAAGCGCCTGCAGCAGGACGGCCAGGTCAAGACCGGCGGCAACGTCACCGCGGCCGAGCAGCTTGGGCGCGCCATCGCATCGGAAGCGAAAAAGCTTGGCGTACAACAAGTCGTATTTGACCGGGGCGGTTATCTCTACCATGGCCGAATCAAGGCCTTGGCGGATGCGGCCCGACAAGGAGGCTTGCAGTTCTAAATGGCGTACGAACGCGGAGGGCGGGAGCAGTCCCAGTTCATCGAAAAGCTCATCAGCATTAATCGCGTGGCCAAGGTCCACAAAGGCGGAAAGCGGATGTCCTTCGACGCGCTGGCCGTGGTGGGCGATGGCAAAGGACGGGTCGGGGTCGCGCTGGGCAAATCGAACGAAGCGGCTGACGCGATCCGGAAAGGGTTCCAGCGCGCCCAGCAACTGATGGTACCTATTTCGCTCAAAGGCCCCACCATCCCGCACGAGACCATCGGCCGGGCGGATGCCTGCCGAGTCTTGTTGAAGCCGGCCAGCCCGGGCACCGGCATTATTGCCGGCGGGTCGGTCCGCGCGGTGTGCGAGGCCTGCGGCATTCGGGACATCTTGACGAAAAGTCTGGGATCCAGCAACGCCGTCAACTTGGCGAAAGCCACGTTGAACGGTCTGGTGTCGCTGCGAACCGCGGATGTCTTTCGAGACCGCCGCAAACCCGACTCAGAGCCGGCTGAAGCTCCCGCCGCGTCCTCATGAACATTGCTTCGATTCCACGACCCTTCGGCGCCGCCCACCGGCGCAAGCGCCTCGGGCGCGGCATCGGATCCGGGCATGGAAAAACCTCCACCCGGGGACAGAAGGGCCAACGCGCCCGCACCGGCTCGCGGAAGCGGCCGGGGTTTGAAGGCGGGGCAACCCCGCTGATCCGCAAGCTGCCCAAGCGGGGTTTCCGGCGAAAAGCCACCGGGCAGGCGCCGCCGGCGCAAATCGTGAATGTGGAGCAACTGAACGCCCTCTCGGCTGAGGCGCGCATCACCCCGGCGACGCTCAAAGCGGCGGGGCTGATCCGGTATGAGCAGAAACGCGTCAAGCTGCTCGGCAATGGGGCCGTCACCAAGCGGCTGACGGTGGCGGTGCATGCCGCCAGCGAATCCGCCCGGGCTAAAATTTCCCAAGCCGGCGGCACAGTGGAATTGATCGCCCTCGGCCAACCTCAAGGACAAGGAGCGCATGTTCAGGTTGCTCAGCGCGCTCGCTAACGCATGGAAGATTCCGGAACTTCGACGGCGCCTTATCTTTACCCTCGGCATGCTGGCTATCTACGAGGTCGGGATCTTCATTCCCGTGCCCGGCATCAACGGCAGCGAGCTGGGACGGATTTTCGAGGAGCTGGCGCAGACCACCGGCGGCGGCTTGCTCAACCTGCTCGACATGTTCACGGGTGGGGCGCTGTCCCATGCGACGGTGTTCGCCCTGGGGATCATGCCCTACATCAGCGCCACGATCATCGTCGAGACCTTGCTGGCCACCGCCATCCCGGCGCTGGAGCGGCTGCGCAAAGAGGGGATGAGCGGCTACCGGAAGCTGCACCAGTATTCCCGCTACGCCACCGTGGTCTTGGCCGTCATCAACTCCACCATGTACGCCCTGCTGCTCGAGAAGGCGATCCCGGCGCAGTTTCACGCGCAAATCGTGCTGTTTCCAGGATGGGGGTTCCGCATCCTGACGGTCTTGACCATGACCGCCGGCATGTCCATGATCATGTGGCTCTCGGAGCAGATTACCGAGCGGGGGATCGGCAACGGGATGAGCCTGCTGATGACCGCCTCAATCGTCGGCCGCATTCCGCTGGCGATCCGGGATACCGCGGTGCGTCTGGGCCCGGGAGGATTCGAAGCCAATCCCATGACGCCGCTGATCGCGCTGTTCATGATCGCCCTGTTCGTCGGCGTGGTGCTGTTGGTGATTTTCGTGGAACAAGGGCAGCGGCGGGTGCCGGTGCAGTACGCCCGGCGCGTGGTGGGGGGCAAGGTGTTGGCCGGGCAAAGCACGTATCTGCCGCTCAAGGTGAATACCGGCGGGGTGCTGCCGATCATCTTCGCGGTGTCGCTCCTCTACTTTCCCATGCAGATCGCGGGACTCGTGCCGCAGCTGCGCGGCATCGCCGACTGGTTTTCCCGAACGTCCTTGGTGTTCAACATCTGCTACGCGGTGCTCATCCTGTTCTTCACCTATTTCAGCACCGCCATCACGGCGCACCAGTTTCTGGACGCCGCCGAGCAAATGAAAAAAGTTGGGGCCTTCATTCCCGGCATCCGGCCCGGACAGGCGACCGTCGAATACCTGGATGGCTTGCTGACCCGCGTGACCTTTGTGGCCGCGATCTATCTGGTGAGCATCGCCATCCTGCCGGACTTGGTGATGGCGTGGATGAAAATCCCTTCGCGCGTCGCCAGCTTTTTCGGCGGCACCAGCTTGCTGATCGTGGTCGGTGTCACGCTGGATACCATGAAGCAAATTGAATCGCATCTGTTGATGCGCCACTACGAAGGCTTCATGAAGCACGGGCGGGTGAAAGGACGCCGCACCGCGTAAGTGGGCGCGCGGCTGGTGCTACTCGGACCGCCGGGAGCCGGCAAAGGCACCCTGGCCGCCTGGCTGACCGAGCAGCATGGGCTGGCGCATTTGTCAACGGGCGAGCTCTTTCGACAACAGATTCGCCGGCGCACGGCGCTGGGCAACACGGTCAGCCGCTACGTCACCTCGGGACAGCTGGTACCGGATGAGCTGGTGGTTCGCGTGATGACCAGCCAGCTGACCCGTCCGCTCTTAAGACGGGGATTCGTGCTGGACGGGTTTCCCAGGACCACGGCGCAAGCCCAGGGGTTGGAGCGGTTCCTGGAGAGCCGGAACGCCCCGCTGACCGCAGCGATCGCGCTGACCTCTCCCGTGCCGGTCCTCTTGAAGCGGTTATCAGGACGCCGGGTATGCGGGAAGTGTGGAGCGATCTACCACGTGCGCAACATACCGCCGAAGCGGGCGGGCATCTGCGACCGGTGCCAGAGTGCGTTGATCATTCGAAAAGACGACCAGGCCGACACGATCCGGCAGCGGCTTCGGATTGACCGGGCGCAAGCCAAACCGCTGCTGACGTATTACCGCCGACGCGGGTTGCTCCATGGGCTCCACGCCGACAGCTCAAGCGGGCGGATGTTCACACGCGCCACCCGGCTGTTGCGAGTCCAGGGATGGCTGAACGCCCGGGACGGCGCGCGGGCATGATCGAGCTGAAAACGCCGCAAGAACTGGCGCATATGCGTCGGGCCGGCATTGTAGTCGCGAAAATGCTGGAGGCGGCCTCCCAAGCGGTCGCGCCCGGGGTGAAAACGAAAACGCTTGATCAGGTGGCCGCGGATGTCATGACGCGTGAAGGGGCTCAGCCGGCATTCAAGGGCTACCGCGGGTACCCGGCAACGATTTGCATCTCGATCAACGACGAAGTCGTGCACGGCATTCCCGGGGACCGGGTGATCCGGGCTGGCGATGTGATCAGCATTGATGCCGGCGCGAAGGTGTCGGGATACTACGCCGATGCCGCCGTCACCGTGGCGGTGGGGCCGGTGCCTCGCGCCAGCCAGCGCTTGATTGAGATCACGAAGGACGCGCTGGCGCAGGGCATCACCCGGGCGACCTTGGACCACCGGCTGGGAGACATCTCCCATACGGTCCAAGAAGTCGTCGAGGGCGCCGGGTTATCCATCGTCAGAGATTTTGTGGGTCACGGGATCGGGCGGGCGCTTCATGAAGATCCGCCGATTCCGAATTTCGGCCTGCCGCATCAGGGGCCGCGGCTCAAACCGGGCATGGTGCTGGCCATCGAGCCGATGGTGACCATGGGCGGGTGGGAAGTCGAAGTGCTCGCCGATGGATGGACGGCGGTCACCAAGGACCATTCGCTGGCCGCGCATTTCGAACATACGGTCGCCGTCACGGATCACGGGCCCGAGATTTTAACGCATGTGGGATCGCTGAACTAAATGAGGATGGCATGAAGGTGCAGGCCTCGGTGAAACGCATCTGTAATCACTGCAAGCTGATCCGCCGCAAGCGGGTGCTGCGCGTCTTGTGCACCAACCCCAAGCACCGCCAGCGGCAGGGCTGAGGACGCGAAGGAGAGACGAATGCCTCGGATCTTAGGCGTGGATTTGCCCAAAGAGAAGCGCACGGACATTGCACTGTCGTACCTCTACGGCATCGGCCCGGCCACCGCAGCAAAGATTATGGCGCAGACGCAACTTGATCCCATGAAGCGCGCAAAGGATTTGACGGATCAAGAACTGGCCAAGCTGACGCAGCATATTCAAGCCACGTATAAGATGGAAGGGGACTTGCGCCGCGAAATCTCGGCGAACATCAAGCGGCTGATTGACATCGGCTCCTACCGCGGCACGCGGCACAAGCGGGGGCTGCCGGTGCGGGGCCAGCAGACGCGCACGAACGCCCGGACCCGCAAAGGCCCTCGGCCGCGCGTCGGGGTCCGCCGCAAGACCCGGACGACAACGGGCTCACGAGCGTAAGGCCGAGCGCCCATCGCGCTCGGCATTTCGCGGCTACCCCGATGGTAGCCGCTTCAGAGGGAGGAGAGCATTAAATGACCGCGACACCGGCAACACCGACACCAACACCG
>JAHFGX010000007.1:0-14800 GCA_023247215.1 Candidatus Omnitrophota bacterium | reverse complement strand
CAACACCGACACCAACACCGGCATCGGCACCAACCGCCGCCCCGGAGCGCAAAGCTAAATCTAAGAAACGTCACGCGCCCAGCCAGGGCATCGCGCATATCCTGGCGACATTCAACAACACGATCATCGCCATTGCCGACCGCCAGGGCAACACGCTGTGCTGGAGCACGGCGGGGGCGAGCGGCTTCCACGGATCCCGCAAATCCACACCCTACGCCGCGCAGGTGGCTGCGATGCAGGCGGCCAAGAAAGCCCTTGAAATGGGGGTGAAAGAAGTGGAGGTCTGGGTCAAGGGACCGGGCCAAGGGCGCGAATCAGCGATCCGATCGCTCCAGCAGGCCGGATTGACCATTACGGCCATCAAGGATGTGACTCCGATCCCACACAATGGATGTCGGCCACCGAAGCGGCGGCGGGTGTAGCTTATGAACGCGATACGAGGGGGTTGGTAACGGATGGGACGATATATCGGGCCTTCATGCCGGCTGTGCCGGCGGGAAGGGGTGAAGCTGTTTCTCAAAGGGCAAAAGTGCTATACCCCGAAGTGCCCAGTGGAGAAGCGCGCCTCGGTCCCCGGACAGCACGGGCAGGGCCGCATCAAGCTCTCGGACTATGGCATCCAGCTGCGCGAGAAGCAGAAAGCCAAGCGGATTTACGGCGTATGGGAGCGGCAATTCAAGCGGTATTTCAAGGTCGCCCAGAAGACCAAGGGCGTGACGGGACAAATGCTGCTCCAGCAGCTGGAACGGCGGCTGGACAATGTGGTGTTCCGCATGGGCTTTGCGACGTCCCGCGTGGAAGGGCGCCACATGGCGCACCATCGCGCCTTCGCCGTGAACGGCCACATCGTGGATATCCCCTCGTACGCCGTCAAGGTCGGCGACGTGGTCCAGGTGCGGGCTGAGGCGCCTGGCGGTGTGGCGCGGGTGAAGACGAACCTGGACGCGACCAAGGACCGGCCGATCCCCGGATGGCTGCAGGTCGAACCGACGCAGCTGAAAGGGATCATCGTCCGGCTACCGCAAAAAGAAGACGTGGGACTGCCGATTCAGGAACAATTGATCGTTGAACTCTATTCGAAGTAAGCGGTGCATCGCACCTAACCAGTAGGGGGGAACCGTATGGGAACGTTGTGGCGCGATTTTGCCATGCCGAAACATCTCGCAAGCGAGGAGTCCAGCCTCACCGACACGTATGGCAAATTCATCGCAGAGCCGTTCGAGCGGGGATTCGGCGCGACCATCGGGAACAGCCTGCGGCGGGTCTTGATCTCGTCCATTGAGGGGGCGGCCGTCACCTCGGTGAAGATCGAGGGCGTCCTGCATGAGTTTTCCACCATCCCCGGCGTGCTGGAAGATGTCGCGCAGATCGTGCTGAACGTCAAGCAGCTCGTCCTGCGTTCCCACAGCCGCCAGCCGAAGACCATGGTGATTGAGCGCAAGAAGAAAGGTCCGGTCACGGCCGCGGACATTGAAACCGATGAGACGATCGAGGTCCTGAATCCCGACCTCCACCTGTGCACGCTCACCAAGGCGGACACGTTCCGCATGGAGATGGAAGTCAGCCGGGGCCGGGGCTACCTGCCGGCTGAAAAACACCACAAGGAAGGCAAGGCCATCGCCGCGATCCCGGTGGATGCGGCGTTCTCCCCGGTCAAGCGGGTCAATTTCCACGTCGAGGATACCCGCGTCGGCCAAGTGACGGACTATGACCGGTTGATCCTGGAAGTGTGGACGAGCGGCGCGATGGGGCCGAAAGACGCGCTGCTCTACGCCTCCAACATTATGCAGCGGCATCTGGATTTGTTCGTGAACTTCGGTACGCTGCCGGAGGAGCCGGAGGAAGAGGAGACCACCGCCGTCAGCGAAGAGCTGGCGGAGAAGCTGAAGACGCCGATCGCGGAGCTGGAGCTGTCGGTGCGCGCCGCCAACTGCCTTCGAGAAGCGAAGATCCACACGATCGGCGAGCTGATCCAGAAGACCCCGCAGGAGCTGCTGAAGTACCGGAATTTCGGCAAGAAGTCCTTGCAGGAAATTGACGAACTGCTGAAGAGCATGGGCTTGGCCATCGGGATGTCGGTGCCGGAGCAGTTCAAAGTGGAATCCGTCTCGTAGGCCTCCAATGCGCCACGCTCGTAGAAACCAGCGGCTTTCGCGGCCCTCCGCGCATCGAAAGTCCCTGCTCTCCAACTTGGCCAAGCAGGTGCTCCGCCACGGCCGCATTCGCACGACGGTGGCCAAAGCGAAAGAATCGCAGCGCGTCGTGGACCGACTGATCACGTGGGGCAAGGACGGCAGCGTCCACTCCCGCCGCCTGGCCTATCGCATCCTGCAGGACCAGATCCTGGTCAAGCAGCTCTTCGGAGACGTCGCGCCTCGGTTTTTGGACTGCCAAGGCGGCTACACGCGGGTGTTGCGCTTGTCGCCCAGGTTGGGAGACGGCGCAAAGCAGGCCCTGCTGGAATTGACCCGGTTGCCGGCGGCCACACCCAAGCGCGCGCCCGCCGCGGCTGCGCACGCGCCGGCTCCAAAACCCGGCACGCCGCCTCAAGCCACACCGAAAGCCGAATCCGCCGAATCGAAAAAATCCGGCACCTTCTTTGAAGGCTTGCGTAAGCTGTTCCGTCCCAAAAAGGGAGCAGCCGACACCTAAACCGGTTGGCTGCTGATCTGTCGCCCATGACGACCGGCATTCCGTTGGCCGAGCGCGTCCGAACGCTGGAAGGGTCTCCGACCCTGGCGTTGGCCGCAACAGCCAAAGCCCTCCAGAAAGCCGGCAAACCGGTCATTGACCTCAGCGCCGGTGAGCCGGACTTCCCGACCCCTGAGGCGATCAAGCGCGCCGGCCTCCAGGCCATTCACGACAACCACACGACCTACACGCCGGCCGCCGGCATTCCGGAGCTGCGCTCCGCCATCGCTCACGACCTCTCGAAGCGCCTGGCCGTGCCGTACGAGTCCTCGCAGGTCATCGTGACCACCGGCGCCAAGCACGCGCTCTACAACGCCTTCCAGGCCATCTGCGAGCCGGGCGACGAAGTGATTGTCCTCACCCCGTATTGGGTCAGTTATCCCGCGCAAATCCATCTCGCCGGCGGGCGTGCGCGCCTGCTCCCCACGCGGGAAGGGGAGCGGTTCCAGCCGGACCCGGACGCCATCCGGTCCGCCATCACGCCTCGCACGAAAGCGATCGTCCTCAACAGCCCCTCGAATCCAACCGGCGCGCTGCTGGAGCGAGACCGGTTGAAGGTCATCGCCGGCCTGGCGCTGGACCGCCACCTCACGATCATCAGCGACGAGATCTATGACCGGCTGGTCTACCCGCCGGCGCAACCCTGTTCGATCCTGCACGCCGAACCGGCCGTGGCCGGACAGACGCTGGTCGTCAACGGCGTGTCCAAGACCTACAGCATGACCGGCTGGCGGATCGGGTATGCCGCCGGCCCGAAGCCGCTGATCGAGGCGATGGGAGCGCTGCAAAGCCACTCCACCTCGAATCCGACGTCCATCAGCCAACATGCCGCGCTGGCCGCGTTCACGCAGCCGATCCCGGAAGTCGACACTATGGTTCGGGAGTTTCAGCAGCGGCGCGATCGGTTTGTGAACGGGCTGAACCGGCTCCCCGGCCTCTCCTGCGTCATGCCGGATGGCGCGTTCTACGCGTGGTGCAACATCAGCCGGCTTGGCCGGCCTGCGGCGGAAATTGCGGCGCGCTGGCTCGAGGAGATCTTCGTCGTCGGCGTGCCGGGGGAAGGGTTCGGATCGCCGGATCACGTCCGGTTCAGCTTTGCCGCCTCCCCGAAGGCGCTGGAGGAGGGGTTGACCCGTTTGGAGCAGTGGCTCCGCCAACACCAGACCGCCTCATGAGCCGCACCCACGCCGTCACCCTGATTCCTGGAGACGGCATCGGCCCCGAAGTCACCGATGCGGCGCGCCGGTGCCTGGAAGCGACCGGCGTCCGTTTTGAGTGGGAGGAGCAGATCGCCGGCCAGGCGGCCATCGAACGGTTCGGCACGCCGTTGCCGGCGGAGACGCTGGCCTCGATCCGCCGCACGCGGGTCGCCTTGAAGGGGCCGATCACCACGCCGATCGGCACCGGCTTCCGGTCGGTCAACGTCGCGCTGCGCAAGGAGCTCGATTTGTTCGCCTGCGTCCGGCCGTGCCGCTCCTATGCCGGGGTGCGCTCCCCCTTCCAACGCGTGGACCTGGTGATCGTGCGCGAGAACACCGAAGACCTGTACGCCGGGATTGAGTTCGCCGCCGGCTCGGCGGAGGCGAAGAAGATCATCGAGACCATCGCGCCGCTGACGAAACAGCCGCTGCGCCCGGAGTCGGCGATCAGCATCAAGCCGATTTCGGCGGCCGGCTCGGAGCGCATTGTCCGCTACGCCTTCGAATACGCCCTCGCGCACGGCCGCAAAAAAGTGACGGCGGTCCATAAGGCCAACATCATGAAGTGCACCGACGGCCTGTTCATGGAAACCTCCCGGCGGGTGGCCAAAGCGTACGAGGGACGCGTGGCCTTCGAAGACCGGCTGGTGGACGCCACCTGCATGCAATTGGTGCTGCGGCCGCACGAGTTCGACGTGCTGGTGCTGCCGAATTTGTACGGCGACATCATCTCGGACCTGTGCGCCGGGCTGGTGGGGGGGTTGGGCGTGGCCCCCGGGGCGAATATCGGCGACGCCATCGCGATGTTTGAAGCCGTCCACGGCAGCGCGCCGAAATACCGCGGGATGAATAAGGCCAATCCGACCGCGATGATCCTGTCAGGCGTGCTCATGCTGGAGCATGTGGGGGAAGCGGACGCGGCGCAGCGGCTGGGAACGGCGGTCCGCACCGTCTTGGCGGAGGGCACGGCGGTGACCTATGACCTGAAGCCCACCCGCGAGGATCCCACGGCCGTGGGAACGTCGGCGATGGCCGATGCGATCATCGCCGCGGTGCAGGCCCAACCGATGTCCGCGCGCGCCTCGCGATAACAGCCGCCGGACAGCCACCACTCGAGACACAGATGCGGCGCTATCCGACATGGCTGGTGAAACCGTTCTCGCCGGACGGCACGGCGCGGACCGTGCGGGAGCTGGTCGGCGACCTGGACCTGGTCACCGTCTGCGAAAGCGCCTTATGCCCGAACCTGCGGGAATGCTACAGCCAGCGCCAGCTGACGTTCATGATCTTGGGAAACCGATGCACGCGCACGTGCCGGTTTTGCGCCGTGGATCACGGCAAGCCCCAGCCGGTGCGGGCGGATGAGCCGGCACGGGTCGCCGAGGCCGTGCAGCGCTTGAAGCTGCGGCACGTCGTGATCACCTCCGTGGCGCGCGATGACATGGCCGATGAAGGGGCCGGGCACTTCGTAGACGTCGTGCGCGCCGTCCGCGAGCGCAATCCGGGCATCACGGTGGAAACGCTTGTCCCGGATTTTCATGCGAGGCGGGAGCTGATCAGCCGAATCATGGCCGACCCTCCCGAAGTGTTTTCACACAATCTAGAAACGGTGGAGCGGCTGACCCCCGCCGTCCGCGTGCAGGCGCAATACCCGCGCTCCCTGGAGGTGCTGCGGCTGGCGAGCTCGATGGCATCTGACACGCTCATCAAATCTGGTATGATGTTGGGTCTTGGGGAGCAGCCCGGGGACGTCCGGCACGCGTTCACGGATTTGTTGGCGGCGGGCTGCACGCACCTGACGTTGGGGCAATACCTGCGCCCGACGCCCGAGCACCTGCCGGTGGTCGAGTATCTCAGCCCGGAACGGTTTGCGTGGTATGAACAGCTCGCCTATGCCGCGGGATTCCGCTGGGTCCAAGCCGGACCGTTCGTGCGCAGCTCCTACCATGCCATTGACGCCTTACACGCTGAGGAGAGTCTCACATTCGAATGACATCGCGTCGTCCCACCACCACGCCCGCCATTCAACGCGTGCAGGCCCAGCTCAAGCAGCGCCAGCAATTGGAGCGGCAGCGCAACGCGCGCCGGCTGTTCCAGGAGGCCAACCGGCTCAAGCGGCTGCCGCTCTACCTGTTTGCGATCTTGGACGACCTGAAAGCGCAAGCCCGGGCCCGCGGCATTGACGTCATTGACTTGGGGATGGGCAATCCGGACTTGCCGCCGCCGCGGCACGTGATCGAGGAGCTGCATCGGCGGGCGGACGAGCCGACCAACCACAGCTATTCGCGGCCTGACGGCGTGGTGGAGCGGACGCTGCGGGACGCCATCGCCGAATGGTACCGCCGGAAGTTCCGCGTCACGCTGGACCCGCGCACCGAAACGCTGCCCCTGCTCGGCTCGAAGGAGGGCATCTCGCATCTCACGCTGGCGTTCCTGAACCCCGACGACATCGCCCTGGTGCCCAACCCGACCTATCCCGTCCACTTCAATGGCGTCGTCATGGCCGGAGGGATCTTGCACAACGTGCCGATCGACGCGGGGCATGGCTACCTGCCGAACCTCAAGGCCATCCCCCCGAAGATCGTCCGGCGGGCTAAGATGCTCTTCCTCAGCTATCCCCACAACCCCACCGCCGCTACGGCGAACCTGAAATTTTTCCAAGACGTAATCCGCTGGGCGAAAGCGCACCGGATCATGGTGATCCATGACTTCGCGTATTCGGATTTTATCTATGACGGGGCGAAGGCGCCGAGCATCCTGCAGGTGCCCGGGGCCAAGGAGATCGCCGTCGAGTTCCACACGCTGTCGAAATCGTACTGCATGCCGGGGTGGCGGTTCGGCTTCGCCGTCGGCAACCCAGACGTGCTGGCCTCGCTGGCCAAAACGAAGAGCTATATTGATTTTGGGATTTTCCGGCTGGTGCAATGGGGCGCGATCCAAGCCTTGCTGGGGCCGCAGGATCATGTCCGCGAGATTGTGGACGAGTACGGCCGGCGGCGAAAACTATTTGTGGAGGGATTGCGGCGCATCGGCTGGGACATGCCGATGCCGAAGGGCACCTTTTACGTGTGGGCGAAGATTCCGATGAAGTTCAGTGCCCTCACGTCGTTGGAGTTTGCGACACTCTTGATGCAGGAAGCTGGTGTGGTGGCAGCTCCTGGGACCGGCTTCGGGGAATACGGAGAAGGGTTCGTCCGTTTCGCGCTGGTCGAACCTGAGGCGAGGCTCAAGGAAGCTGTCACACGCATCGAGCGGGTCCTGCGCATGGAAAGTTGAACTCTGTGAGTGCTCCTCAACGCTGTGCTGTTGGACGCCCGCGCGCCGGGTGGCGATCGCCGCCCCCAGCAACCGGGCGTTGCGCTGTCTGCCGGAGGAGGCAACCGGCATGAGCGGCCGGCGGTTCCTGCTCCTGCACGTCACGATCAGCTCCGGCCACCATCACGCCAGCCTGGCGATCGCGCAAGGGCTTCGCCAACTGGATCCGTCCTGCCAGATCGTCAATGTGGACGCGTTCGACTACACCAGCCGCGTCATCAAAGTGGCCATCATACGCTCCTATATGTCCATCATCCGCCACCAACCTGACGTGTGGGAATACCTCTACGACAACCCGGCCGTCCACAAACAGGTCCAGCACTTCCGCGGCCTCCTGCACCGCTATCACGGACGGAAGCTGCAGCGGCTGCTCGAGACGGCCCAGCCGCACGCCATCGCCTGCACGCAGGCGTTTCCCTGCGGCATGGTCGCCGACTTCAAGAAGCACCGGGCGCTGCAGATCCCGTTGATGGCCATCCTGACCGATTTCGCCCCCCACCTGTACTGGCTTCACGAGACGATCGACACCTACGTCGTGGCCGGCGATGAGCTGCGCGACCGGTTCCTGGCCAACGGGATTGAAGCCGAGCGGGTGCGCGTGTATGGCATCCCGGTGCCGCCGCGCGCGCTGGCACCCTCGGATCTGCAGCCGATCGCGGCCCGATTCGGCGTGGACCCTACTCGGCCGATGGTGCTGGTGATGGGAGGCGGGGGAGGCTTCGGACCCCTGCGGGAACTGATGCGCAGCCTGGACCGAGTGCCGATGCCGTGCCAGTTCGTCGTGCTGGCGGGCACGAACCACGCGCTGGTCCATTGGATGCAGCAGCAGACGTTCCGGCAGTGCGTCTCCGTGCACAGTTATGTGGATTCGGTCCCCGAGCTGATGCGCCTGGCCACCGTCATCATTACGAAACCCGGAGGCCTGACCACATCGGAGGCCTTGGCGTTCGGCACGCCGCTCATCATGGTGTCCCCGATCCCAGGGCAGGAGATGTGCAACGCGCGCTACCTCCTGTCTCATGAAGCCGCCCTGCTGCTCTCCGAACCGCATGCCGCCCATGAGGTCGTCACCGACCTGCTGGAACACCCCAGCCGCTTGGCCGCCTTGAAAACCCGGATGGCGCGCCTGGCGCATCCCAACTCTTCCGTGGATATTGCGCAGCACATGATCGCCCTGGCCGATGCCTTTCGGAACGGGGAGAAATGACAGGCCACGCCGCGCTCTATCACGCCGGCCGCGGCTTCAGCGTGGCCTTGCCGAGACGATGGGCCTATGGGCTTGGCGAAGGGCTGGCTGACCTGCAGTGGCGCGTCTCAGCCCGGGACCGCCACACGGTCCAGGCGAATCTCAGCGTCATCTTCGAGAAACCGATGCCTCCGGATTCGCCGGAGGTGCGGGGGGTGTTCCGGAATTTCGGCCGGTACCTGGTGGAGTTTTTCCGCACCTACACCGCCCCGCCGCCGACCACGATCGTTGAAGGGCGGGAGCACCTCGAACGCCTGGTGCGCATCAAGCAGGGAGGCATCATCCTGAGCGCGCACCTGGGGAATTGGGAGCTGGGCGGAATGGCGCTGTCTCGGATGGGGCTGCGGTTTTCCGCCGTGGCGCTGCCGCACCGGGCGCCGGGGGTCAACCGGTTCTTCAACCGCCAGCGCCTGCGCGAGGGGATGGGGGTCATCCCGTTAGGCCCCTCCGCCACTCGAGCCTGCCTCACCCGGATCCGGCAGGGCGAGTTTGTCGGAATCTTGGGGGATCGTGAATTCGGCTCCAACGGCATCGCGGTGCGATTGTTTGGGCGGTCCATCCTGCTGCCGCGCGGCCCGGCGCTCCTGAGCCTGCGCACCGGCGCGCCCGTCATCCCGGTGCTCATGATCCGGGAAGCGCCCGGACACTTCCGGATGTTTGTGGAGGCACCCATCCTACCCAATCGGCAGTTGCCAGCCTCCGCGTCCAACCCGGCGGCCCTGGTGAGGCAATTGACCCAAACCTATACCGACACCATCGAGCGCTACATCCGCCGGTTTCCCACGCAATGGCTCATGTTCGCCCCACTCGACTCACTTCAACCTGGAGATCATTCATCAGATGCCAGCTGCCACCTGCGTGCTGCTGCCGGCCTATAACGCCGCGAAGACGATCGGCGCCCTGGCGCAGCGCATCAAGCAACTCGGCTGCGATGTCATCGTCATTGACGATGGCTCAACCGATGAGACCGCCCGGCTCTCCACGCAAGCCGGCGCGTTCGTGATGAGCCATGTTCGCAACCGCGGCAAGGGGGCGGCCCTTCGCACCGGGATCGCCTTCGCGCTGCGGTCGTCGTATAGCGTCATCGCCACGCTCGACAGCGACGGCCAACACGATCCCGAGGACCTGCCGAGGCTCGTGGCGGCCGCCGGCGGAGGGGAGCCGGTGGTCGTCATCGGACATCGGCAATTCCTCGGCACCGATATGCCGCCGGCCCGGCGCCGGACGAACCAATTCATGTCGTCGGTGATCTCGCGGCTGGCCGGGCAGCGCATCCCGGACTCGCAATGCGGCTTCCGGGCGATTTCCCGCCAGGCGCTCCTCAGCCTGCCGCTCTCCAGCTGCCGGTTCGAGCTGGAAACGGAGCTGCTGCTGGTCGCGGCCCGGCGGCGCATTCCCATCGTCTCCGTCCCCATCCGCACTATTTACGACAATCATGTCAGCCACATCCACCCCCTCACAGATGGGTGGCGGTTCGTCTGCCTGATCATCCGCCATCTGCTGAGATTTCCGCTCCCATCCTGAGGATGGCGCATGAGGACGCCCGCCGCCGCATGGTCGAGACGCAACTGCGGGCCCGGGGCCTGCACGATCCAAAACTCCTCCAGGCGTTTTTGGATGTTCCGCGCCACGCCTTCGTCCCTTCGGACCGGCAGGTCGACGCCTACGCCGATCGGCCGATCCCCATTGGAGCCGGGCAGACCATCAGCCAGCCGTACATTGTCGCGCTGATGCTTCAGCAGCTGCACCTGCTTGGCCATGAACGCGTTCTGGAAATCGGCACCGGTTCCGGGTATCAAACCGCCCTGTTGGCCCATCTGGCGTTGGAGGTCTATTCCGTTGAGCGGCTGCCGGCCTTGGCTGAAACCGCCGAGCAGCGCCTGGAGCAGCTCGGCCTGCTCAACGTGCATCTGACCGTGGCCGACGGCTCACTGGGGTGGGGGGAGCATGCGCCGTATGACGGGATCATTGTGGGGGCCTCGGTTCCTCGGATTCCGCCCTCGCTCCTGGCCCAACTCGGCGATCGCGGGCGGCTGGTCCTCCCGGTGGGCGCGGCCCAAGAACAAACGCTGACCGTAGCGGAGCGGCAGGGTTCCTCGATCCGCACGACACCGGCGGCCGGCTGCAGCTTCGTGCCGCTGATCGGGGAAGAGGGCTGGCCCGTCTGACCGGAATTGACAGAAGTTGGTCGCGCACTTATAATAACCTAACTATGCCACGCGTCGAAGTTCGAGAGGATGAAAGCCTTGAGAAAGCCCTCCGGCGATTCAAGCGTCTGTTGGAGCGGGAAGGCACGCTCAAAACTCTCAAGGCGAAAAAGCATTACGAAAAACCCAGCGAGCGCAAACGTCGAGAGCTTCGACAGGCGATTAGCCGCCACGCTCGTTCGACCTCGTAACGCCAGCACCAGTGGGTGGACGCTGCCGCCCCGCCGTTGGGCGGGGTGCGCCACGCCGCTCACAGGGTAGCATTCCTGAGCCGTGTCCGCACCGCGCGTTTCCTTCCTGGTTCTCGCAACTGCCGGTCTGACATGCCTCCTGATCCGGCAAGAGCAGGCCACTCACATGATGCCAACACGTTCTGAACCCGCAATCGGGCAGGCCGTTCTCGACAACGGGCTGCGCACGGTCTGGGAAGAGGACCACCGCCAACCCCTGGTCGCCCTGGAAGCTCGCATCCTGGGCGGGCTGCGCGGCGAAGGCCCGTACCTCGGCAGCGGCATGACCCATCTCTTGGAGCATATGCTCTTCAAGGGAACGACCACTCGGGCGCCCGGCAGCATTGACCAGGAAGTGCGCCGCTACGGCGGCACGATCAACGCCTTCACGTCGCATGACCACACCGGCGTCACGCTGTTCGTCGAGTCGCGCTACCTTCCGGAAGCCTTGGCGCTCCTGTCAGACATCCTCCAGCACGCGGTGTTCCCTCCGGAAGAGCTGGCCAAAGAGCGCCCGGTAGTGATCTCGGAAATCCGGATGAACTTGGATGATCCGGACCGGCGGCTCTCGCATCTGTTTTGGCGGCACCGGTTCTTGGTGCATCCGTATCACTATCCCATCCTGGGAGAGCTGGCACTGCTGGACCGGGTCACCGTCGAGGACCTGCGCACGTTCTATCACGCCCAATATGTCCCCAACAATGTCGTGATCAGCTGCGTGGGCGACGTGGATTCCGCGCGGATGCCGGAGCGGCTGCGCGCCGCGTTCGGCAGCTGGCCGGAGGGCGCGCCGTACCAGGTGTCCGTCGAGCCTGAGCCGCCGGCGGTGGGCGTCCGGCGCGCGGTGGAGTCGCTTCCGGTGCAGGCGACCTATGCCGTCATCGGATTCCCCTCCGTGCGCCTGGCGGATCCGGACCTGTACCCGCTGGACGTGCTGGCCACCATCCTGGGGCAAGGGGAGAGCTCGCGCCTGCACGAGACGGTCGTGCGGACCCGCCGGCTGGCCTCGGTCATCGGGGCCGGCAACTATACGCCGTTTGATCCGGGGGCCTTCACGATCTCGCTGCGCGCGGAGCCGGAGCAGGCCGATGCCGCCATCGAAGCGTCGTTGCGCGTCGCGGAACAGGTCGCCGCGCGCGGCGTCTCGCCCCAAGAGCTGCAGAAAGCGAAACGGCAAGTGCTGGCGGAATACTTGTCGCAGCGCCAGACCATTGACGCCAAGGCCGGCGACCTGGCCAACTCGCTGGCCCTGACCGGCGACCCGGAGTTTTCCTGGCGCTATGTCGAAGGAATCCGCCGCGTCACCGCGGTGGAGGTCAAGCGGGCGGCTCGGACCTATCTGGACCGGACGCGGATGACCGTGGCCATGATCCAACCGGAGACCCGTCTTGCCGCCGCGCCGCCGGCGCCGGCCGCCACCGGACCCATGCGCATGGAAAAACACGTGCTGCCGAACGGCCTGACCGTGCTGATCGGGGCGGATCGCCACGTGCCATTGGGCTCCATCATTCTGGCCGGCCGCGGGGGCGTCCGGGCGGAAACCGAGGCCACCCAGGGGCTCTCGAATCTCACGGCGGAGCTGCTCACCAAAGGCACGTCGCGCAAGACGGCCTCGCAAATCGCCGCCCAGGTCGAGTCGCTGGGCGGCGACCTCGAAGCCTTCAGCGGCCGGGACGGCTTCGGACTTTCGCTGCAAGTGCTGGCGGATGACATCGGCAGCGGGTTGGGCCTCCTGCATGAGTTGATCGCCGACTCCACCTTTCCTCCCCAAGAGTTGGAGCTGGCCCGCCAACTCGTCCTGCAAGAGCTGAAGGCCCGGGAGGATGACGTCTTCGATGTGGGCGGCCGGCTGCTGCGCCGGACCTTGTTCCGGACCCATCCCTACCGGTTTGATCCGCTGGGCCAACCCGACACCGTCGCCCGCGTGACCCGCAAGCAGTGCCAGGAATTCGCCGCCCAGTGGCTGAACCCCCGCAACATGGTGCTTACCGTCGTGGGGGATGTGAAGGCGGCGGACGTCCTGCGGCAGATCCGCCGGCAGTTCGGCAGCTTGCCGAAACACCAACTGGCCGGCTGGCCGGAGACGGTGCCTCAAGACGCCCTGCACGAGGTGCGGCGCGCCGTCCGAGCGCTCCCCAAAGAGCAAAGCGTGGTGATGGTGGGATTTCGCGGCACGACGCTCACCGCGGCGGACCGCGATGCCCTCGACCTCCTGACGGCCGTGCTGTCCGGCATGAGCGGGCGGCTCTTCCAGTCGGTCCGGGAACGCTACGGCCTCTCGTACACGCTGGGCGCCACCAGCGCGCCGGGGTGGGACCCGGGCAGCTTCGTGATCTACGCGGCCACCAAACCCCAGGAGCGCGAGCGGGTCCTCCAGGTGGTGCGGGAACAATTGGAGCTGCTTCGAGCCCATGGCATCACGGAAGAAGAGTTGGACCAGGCCCGGCGCTATCTCATCGGGAATCACCGGTTGGGGCTGCAGCGGCTGGCCGGCATGGCCAAACGCGCCACGCTGGATGAGCTCTATGGCTTGGGCTACGATGCCTGGACCCGCTACGAATCCCGCGTGAATGCCGTCACGATGGATCACATCCGCCAGGCGATCGATCGCTATATCACACCAACGACCTGCGTGGAAGTGCTGGTAGGACCTGACACCGTTCATGGACACTAACCCAAACCGTCTTCGCCGTCCCGTTGTCGCGGGGTATCTCTACCCGAAGGCGCCGCACGAGCTTCGCCAATTCCTGGACGCCTGCGAACCTGTGCCGCATCCGGCGCCGGCGCGCGGCGTGATTGTCCCCCATGCCAGCTATGCGCGATCCGGACGCATCGCCGGCGAGACCCTGCGAGCCACGCGCATCCCGCGCCAGTGCCTGCTCATCGGCCCGCATCATGACGGATCGGGCCAGCGCTGGAGCTTGATGACCCGCGGAACGTATCACACCCCGCTGGGAGACGTGCCGGTGGATACCGCCCTCGCGAGCGCGCTGCAGCACGCCTGCCCGCGGCTCCGCACCGATGAGGCCTCGCACCGGACGGAGTACGCCCTTGAGGTGGTCGTGCCGTTCCTGCAGGCCTGGGGGCCGGCGGAGTTGTCCCTCGTGCCCTTGCTGGTTTCGGAAGAGGATGCCGTGGAGATCCGCGAGGTGGTCGGGATGATCGCCCCGGTCTTGCGCCAGACCCCGGAGCCCGTCCTGATCGTGGCCAGCGCCGATTTGAGCGCGCACCTGCCCGACGACGCCACCCGGCGCGCCGATGCGGAGCTGCTCCGGCATGTGCGCGCGCTTCGCGGCGGCGAGGTGCTCCGCTGCGCCCGGGACCTGCGCCTCGCGTCCTGCGGTCCGGCCCCCATCGCCTGCGCGCTGGAGCTGGCGCGGCTCCTGGGCGGGCAGGAGGCGCAGATCCTCCGATACGGCACCAGCGCCGACACCGGGGGGGACCCCGGCTCGGCCACCGGCTATGCCGGCGTGCTGTTGAACTGACAACCCTGAGGAAGACGAATGGTTGAACCCGTGCAGAAAAAAGTGGATGAATCTTGGAAAGAGCGCGTCGAGCATGAAAAGAGCCCCACCTCGCCGGCCGCCGCGAGCCCGACGGCGCCACCGGCCTCATCCGGCCCGGCGGCCCCGTCGAAACCACCCGAAGCGCCTCGGCCGGATCAGGGCGGCGAGCCGGAGATGCCGGAAGCCCGGTTCGACATGTTTCTCTCCAGCCTCGTCATGGACGTGGTCATCGCGCTGGGCGAAACGCCCCATCCGGTCACGCGCAAGCACGCGATCAACCTGCCGCAAGCGCGCTACCTGATTGATCTCCTAGGCATCCTCGAGGAGAAAACGCGCGGCAATCTCACGGTGGATGAAGCGCGCCTCCTCAAGGACGCGCTCTATCAATTGCGGATGCGGTACCTGG
>JAHFGX010000041.1 GCA_023247215.1 Candidatus Omnitrophota bacterium | reverse complement strand
GAGGAGGTGGTCTGGGGCGTCCACTTAGTGGCGCACAGCAAACTCGAAGATCACGTCATACGAGCGCTGCGGAATATCGTTGGCGTTCAAGTCGGTTTTGAACCCGCTGAGGACCAGCTTCACGCGTCTCGCCTCCTGATGAGGGCTCCAGAAGGCGATCAGGCCGTCGTACGTCACCCCGTCGTACACCCGCCCGCCCTGGAAGGTGGCCATTTGGAGCAGCGCATAGCGCTGTTGCGGTTTGCCGATGATTTTGCCGACCGGCACCCCCACCCCGAAATAGCCCGGGTGAGCGTCGTCCAGCACCCCGCGGGTCAGCGTCCCCACCGGGGCCTTCGATTCAGCCAGCGCGTTGTTGTAGTCGGTGCTGAGCGACTGGTACTGGTTGCCGCGGTCGTCCAGCAAGAGAAACTGCGTGGGATCCATCCGCAGCACCTTGCCGCTGTGATTCGCCAGCTTGATGTAGAACACCAGCTGTTCCGGGAAGTAGGGGTTCAAGCCGGCGTAGGATCCGAAGAGCTGTTTGTTGTTGAAAAGCCGGAAGAGGTAGGCGGGCGCGGCGTGCTGCACGATGATTTCGATGTCGTCCTGGGTTTTGGTTTGCGTGGGCGGATCCAGTACCCAGGCAAGCTGATGCGCGACGGCCCCTTCCTCTTCAATCGGCCCGCGGGCCTGTCGCTCCAAGAGGAGCGCGCTTTTCCGGCCCCCGCAGCCCATCCCGCCCGCCGCGATCAGCACGGCGAGCCCGGTTCCCAGCGCGCTTCGAAACCATCTCGCCATGCCATCCCCCATGCGTTCACACGCGCTCAAACGGATCGAACAACTTTTTGTATTCTTCCAGGCAGTACCGGTCCGTCATGCCGGCGATGTAGTCGCAGACCACCCGGGACGGATCCTCGCCCCGTTGGAGGCGGGCGCGGGTGGTGTTCGGCAACTGCTCCGGCTTATTCAAGTATACCTGGAAGAGTTCGGTGAGAAAACGTTTGGCTTTGTCCGCCATCCGGACGACCCGGTAGTGCTGGTAGAGATGCGTCCAGAGGAACGCTTTCAGCGGTTTCCGGAGGGCCTGCATCTCCGGGCTGAAGCCGACCAACCGTTCTTGGCATCGGCGGACGTCTTCCACCGAGGTGATGCGGTGCTGCTCCAGGCGCCGGGCGCATGCCTGGATCAGGTCGGTCACTTGCCGGTTGATCAACGTCCGGATGATCTGGTACTTGCGGATTTCCGGCGAGAGGTCGCGCTGATGCTCCTCCACCCCGCGCCGCGCGTCTTCCCAAATGGCCAGCGAACGCAGCTCCTCTTCTTTGAGCATGCCGGACGTGAGGCCGTCGTCGAGGTCGTGGTTATCGTAAGCGATTTCATCCGCGATGTCCGCGACCTGGCTCTCCAGCAGCGATGACACGCTGGGATCCAGCGCGACCTGGAGCCCGGCCTGATCATACGGCGTGCGATGCTTGTTGATGCTCTCGCGCACTTCCCAGGTGAGGTTCAGCCCCGGGAACGCGGGATAGCGCTCCTCCAGTTGGTCCACGATCCGCAGCCCCTGAATGTTGTGATCGAACCCCCCGTGGCCCTGCATCAGCTCGCGCAAGGCGTCTTCACCCGCGTGGCCGAACGGCGGGTGGCCGATGTCATGGGCGAGCGACACGGTTTCCACCAGCTCTTCGTTCAGGCGCAGCGCCCGGGCGATGGACACGCCGATCTGCGCCACTTCGAGGGTATGCGTCAGGCGGGTGCGGTAGTAGTCGCCTTCATGGTTGACGAACACCTGGGTCTTGTATTCCAGCCGGCGGAACGCGGTGGAGTGGATGATCCGGTCCCGGTCCCGACGGTACACGGTGCGCAGCGGGTCTTCCGGTTCGGCGTGCAGGCGCCCGCGCGTGCGGCGGCTGTTCATGGCGTACGGGGCGAGCCACTGCTCTTCCCGAGCTTCGAGCGCTTCCCGCGTGACGATCGCGTCCATGGGCTTACCGGCTCGCCAGCCGTGCGGTGAGCCGGCGATGCAGCTCCTTCAGCGATTCGGAAATGACTTTCGTGCGGCCGGTCGTCGTGATGAAATTGGTGTCGCCGAACCACCGCGGCACGAGGTGAAAATGCAGGTGCCCCCGGATGCCGGCTCCGGCGGCGCGTCCCATGTTCACCCCGATGTTGAATCCTTGCGGGTGAAGCAAGCCGGTCAGTTGTTCGGTCATTAGCGTGATGACCTCCCACAGCTCCTGGTGCTCCGAGGCGCGCACCTGATGCAGTTGCCCGACATGGCGGTACGGGACGATCATCAGATGGCCGTTGTTATACGGGTAGCGGTTCAGGATGGCAAAAACCTCGCGCCCGCGGTAGACCACCTGGGACGCGCGGTCCCCGCGCGGCCCGCGTTTGACGGCGTCGCAGAAAATGCATTGCCGCCGGCTCGACTGGCGCAGATAAGCCCCGCGCCAGGGGGCCCACAAGATGCCGGGAGTGGTGGCGTAGGAGGAGGGGGGCATCAGCACAGGAGCGGGGGTTGGCCATAGAGCCGGAAGAGCAGGTTCATCTCATCCGGCTCCCACACCCACATATTCGCTTCCTTCGCCAGCAGTTTGGCGTTCAAGTCCAATCCGCCTTTGGCGATGACGACTTTGCGGAGGGGCCGGGGGGTTTGCGCCCGGCAGAACCGTTCAAAGTTGGCGATGGCGGTCTCATCGAGCTGGCCTTCATGGACCAGGCAGCACCATCGGCGCGCTTCGCCCGCGGCAATCAGGTAGGCGGCGTCTTGCCCGCCGGCGTGGTGCGTCGTGAATTCCCCGAACGCCGGCAGCCGGCCGACTTTATGGTCCAACAGCACCGTCTCGTTGCGGAACTTCCCGAACAGCTCGCCTACGCGCGTGATCAGCGGCGTGCGCGCAACCTCGTGCCATCCCGTCCACATGGCGCGGAAGGCCTCGAGGAAGTGTTGCCGCGCCCGGGCGCGGTCCGGCCAGCTATTGGCCTGCGTCGGGGCCAAGACACCCGTCAGCCAGCAGGCGAACACCTGATCCGGAATCATCCAGCACGCCCCCTGCTGCTGCACCAGCTCGGATTCCGCGAGCCGGCGCAGCACCTGGGGAAGCTTCCGCCGCGTGCCGCACTGTTGCGCGATGGCCTGCGTGGTGCGGGCGCCCTGCGACATGGCCAGCAGCGCCTCGCGGGCGAGCAGGCCGTCCGGCTGATGCACCAGCCGTTCGATTTGCGCGGCGCAGCGCTGATGCCAGGCGCCTTCCGGGCTGCCCAGCACGTCCCACACCGCCTGCTCGACGAGCGCGCGCGCTTGGTCGCGAGAGAGCGCGGCGATGGTCGCCTGCCGGGTTTCCTGGTGCAAGATGGCCAGTTCATGCAGCCGCGTGAGCAGGACGGCCAGGTAGCCGGGCACCTGGCCGCTCCACCGCAACAGGAAGGACGTCAGCTCCGGCTGGCGGCTCGAGCCGGGCAGCGCCTGTTCCATCCAGGCCATGGCGGCCTGGGGATCAATCGGGCCGAGCGTCATGATTTCAAACTGGCCGAAGAGCAGGTGCAGGCGCTCGTGCAGGATGGTCCGCGCGCGCACCGACGAAGAGCTGGTCAGCAGAAAGGTGGCGAACGGCCACGTCATGATGCGCTTGCCCATCTCGTGGAACGCGTGGGACAGCCCGAGGTCTTCCAGGTGCAGGAATTCGTCTAGCACCAGCAGGCAGGGGCGGCGCAGCTCGCTGTGCAGCAGCGGGACCAAATCCAGCGCGCCCAGAAACGCCTCCACCTGGGCATGGGTGCCAGCACTGTGCTCCAGCTGCTGGATGGCCGCGACGGTGTTAGGAACGATCCGCTCGGCCGCGGCGATGAGCTCCGGCAAGGCGATCTCCGGCGGCGCCTCCACCGCGCCGCGCAGCAATGCGCTGGCGAACCGGCGCAGGAATTCCCGCAGCGACTCTCGCTGCATCGAGCAAAAGATGCGCAGCGAGCCGTTCGCGTTGGCCTGCATAGCGTGCTGGACCAGGGTGGATTTTCCGCTGCCGACCTGCCCCAGCACGGCCAGGTTATGCCGGAACCCCTCTTGCGAAGCCCGGAGCCGCTGAGCGAGATGCGCGCTCAACGCCGGACGCAGATCGGCATAGCCGGTGGTGTCGCTCATGGCAGCAGTTTCATGGGGTCGCGCGGATACACGCCTTGCCGGATTTCGAAGTGCAGCGGGCCTCGCCCCACCGAGCCGACGGGATTGCCCTGCCGCACCGTGGCGCCCGGGCTGACGAAGAGCTGTTCCAACCCGCCGTAGAGGGTCAACGTGCCGTCCCCGTGATCGAGCATCACGGTTTTGCCCCAGCCGGAAAGCTGCTGGGCGGCGACGGCCACCCGGCCGCTCCGCGACGCCCGCGCGACGCCGTTCTCCGGCAGGGTGATGCGCAGGGTGATATTGGCCGCGCCGGGAGCCCCTCGGACCACCTGGACATGGCCGCGGGCCGGCCACAGGAAGTTCGGAGATCCCGGCGGCGGCGGCAAATACAGCATCTGCCCGAGGCTGACGCGCGTGGCTCCGGGGAGTTTATTGGCGGCGGCAATGGCGTGGGGCGTGAGGCCGAAGTCATGGCCGATCCGCCAGAGGGTTTCGCCGTGCTGCACGCGGTAATACGAGCCTTCAACGGTCGGGAGCGGGCGGCTGGGTTGGCTTGAAACCGGGGGTGCCAAACGAGGCGGCGCGACCATGGAAACGGTTGACGCGCAGCCGATCAGCACCGCACACAGGCCTGCCGCCAACCGCGTCTTCACTCGCGAATCTCCAAAGAAACAGCGGGTAGCGGGAATCGAACCCGCGTGGCCAGCTTGGGAAGCTGGTGCACTACCACTGTGCTATACCCGCGGACCCCGCAGGAATATGCCGAATGCGCCTGTCGAAAAAATAAATTTTACCATCTTCCCGGCATCACCGCCATCGCAGTTTTTAGGCGGCGCGCCGCCTCTGCCGGGTCGTCCGCGGCGCAGATCGCCCGCACGACGGCCGCGCAGCGCGCGCCGGCGCGGAGAACCTCCGGCAGCGTCTGGTGATCAATGCCGCCGATGACGACGACCGGCTGGCGGACGGCCTGGGTTACGCGGGGGATCAGCTCCAGCCCGACATGCGGAGAGTCCGGCTTGGTCGGGGTCGCGTAGATCGGGCCCAGGGCGATGTAGTCCACCGGCTCGTTGGCGGCGGCCATGGCTTGCTCGAAGGAGTGCGTGGATTTGCCGACAATCCACCGCGCGGGACCGAGGCGGCGGACCGCGCTCACCGGCAGGTCGTCTTGCCCGACATGCACGCCGTCGGCGTCGCCAGCCAACGCCACGTCGGCCCGGTCATTGATGATGAGCGGGATGCCGGCCGCCTTGGCGATGGGCCGCACGCGGGCCACGTCGCTCAATAGGTCCCGGGTCGAGGCGTCTTTATGCCGGAGCTGAAGCACATCCGCCCCGCCGGCAATGGCCTGTTGGGCCAGCCAGGCGAGGTCACGCCCGCCGGCGGCGGCGTGGTCCAGGATGGCGTACAGCCGCCACGCTAAGCAAGAGGTAACGTTCCACATCATAGGCGCGAAATCTCAGGCGTTGAAAGTCCGGTGTCTGTTCCGGGGCGACCAGCCGGCACCCCTCTTCCAGCGCCCGGAGCGCTTCCTTAGCGCGCTGGAGGTTGATGATCAAGAGCTGTTCGAGCGAGGAGACGGGTTGGGAGGAAAACCGCCGGCCCGGATCGCGCCGGCTGTTGCGGGACCGCGCCAGCTCCGCCGGTGTGATCGGCAACGCGCGCAGCGCCGCCGCCGCGGCATGGCGCAGGGCGCGCAACCGCCGCAGCGCCGCCGGCTGATCCAGCCCAAACCGGATCACGTCTTCGCACACGCGCAAGCCTTCCAGCGTCCGGTTGGCGTTGGCGTCCAGCAGCCGCAGCGCGGCCGTGCGAGCCACCGGGACGCGCTTCGCGGCGCTCATCGGCTGTTACGAGCGAGCGATTCCAAGCGTTCCAGCAGGCGCGTGGTCGAGCGGTCTTGCACGAGGGGCACGAGCACCACCCGCCCGCCCCGGTGCTTCACCAGCTCCGAGCCGACCACCCCTTTCGTCCGCCAGTCGGTGCCTTTGACGAGCACGTCCGGTTTGAGCAGGCTGATCAGGCGGTACGGGGTGGGTTCATCAAACACCGTGACGTAATCCACATTGGCCAGCGCCGCGATGACGCGCGCTCGGTCGTCTTGCGGCACCACGGGCCGCCCGGCTCCCTTGAGCGCTCGGACCGAGCGGTCGCTGTTCAGCGCGACGATCAGCACGTCGCCCAGCCGTTTCGCCTGCTCCAACAGCGTGATGTGCCCGACGTGCAGCAGGTCGAAGCAGCCATTGGTGAACGCGACGCGCCTGCCCTGCCGCTTGAGGTGCCGGACGGTCTGCGCCAGGATGCGGCGGGACTGGATCTTGCGCTGGGTTTGGGCGGCCGGTTTAGACGAGGGCATCTTCCACCAGGCCGCACAGGATATGTCCGAGGGTCAGGTGGACTTCCTGGATCCGCGCGGTGACCGTCGAGGGCACACCGAGGTAGATGTCGCAGACCTCCCGCATGGCGCCGCCGGTAGCCCGTCCGAATCCGATGGTGGTCAGGCGCCGTCGCTGGGCCACGCGAAGCGCGGCAATGACGTTGGGAGAATTCCCGGACGTAGACAAGCCCACCGCGACGTCTCCCGGCCGGCCAAGCGCTTCCACTTGGCGGCTGAACACCTGCTCATAGGTATAATCGTTCGCAATGGCCGTGAGATTAGCGATGTTCCCGGTGAGCGCGATGGACGGCAGCGCGCGGCGCTCTTTCAGGAAGCGCCCCACGAATTCCGCCGCCATGTGCTGGCTCTGCGTGGCCGAGCCGCCGTTGCCGAACCAGAGGATCGTGTGCCCCGCCCGCACGGCCGCCGTCATGGCCTGAGCGGCCCGCACGACGGAAGCCACCGAGCCGGAGGCGGTGGCCGCATAGAGCTGCGAGGTCTCGCGCAACAGCCGCTTGACTGCGGCGGAGGAGGTGGCGGGTTTCATCCGGAAAAGATTTTGGAGAGCTCGTAGAGCTCCGGGTCCACCGTCTTCATGGCGATGGCCCCCTCATCCAGCGGCACGGCCACGATTTTATTGCCCTGCAGGCTGACCATCCGCCCGAACTGGCCGGCCACCACGAGTTCGGCCGCCTTGATGCCGAAGCGCGTCCCGAGGATGCGGTCAAAGGCCGTGGGGCTTCCGCCGCGCTGGATGTGCCCCAAGACGGTCACGCGCGTTTCAAAGCCGGTCTGCTCCTCGATGCGGCTGCCCAGAAGGTGCCCGATGCCGCCCAGCCGGACGTGGCCGAAGGCGTCGAGCTTTTCTTCCTTCGCGACGGCGGTGCCGTCTTTGAGCTGCGCGCCTTCTGCGGCGACGACGATGCTGAAGCCCTTGCCCCGCGCGTGCCGTTTCTTGATGATCTCGCACACGTCGTCGAGGTCAATGGGCTCCTCCGGGATGAGAATGACGTCCGCGCCCCCGGCGATGCCGGCGCACGTCGCGATCCAGCCGGCGTGGCGGCCCATGACTTCAATGACCATGATGCGGTGGTGGCTCTCGGCCGTGGTGTGCAGCCGGTCAATGGCTTCCATGGCGATGTTGACGGCCGTGTCGAACCCGAACGTGTAGTCCGTGTTCGACAAGTCGTTATCAATCGTCTTGGGCACCCCGACTACATTCACGCCCTGCTTGATGAGCTTGACCGCGACGCCGAGCGTGTCTTCTCCCCCGATGGCGATGAGCGCGTCAAGCCCCAGCGAACGGATCGTGGCCTGGACGCGCTGGGCGTCTTCAGGCCGCTGGAACGGATTGGTCCGCGAGGTGCCGAGGATCGTCCCGCCCCGCGGCAGGATGCCGGAGACCGCCTCGAGCGTCAGGGAGACGGTATCCTCGTGGACCAGTCCGGCCCAGCCATTCTTGATGCCGACCACGTCCCATCCGCCACCCATGCAGCGGCGAGTCGCGGCGCGGATCACCGGGTTGAGGCCCGGGCAATCCCCGCCGCCGGTCAAGATGCCGACCTTGTGCATGTTCGAATTCGTTGGATTCATGAGGCCATCACTCCTTCGTGTTAAGGGGCGCCTTCTTTGAGGCCGAGCAACCGGTCAATGTAATCCGTGGAGATCTGGCCGCGCCAGAATGTGGGATCGCCGAAAATCTGCTTGTGTAACGGAATAGTCGTCCGGATGGGTTCAATCTGATACTCATCCAAGGCCCGCTGCATCACCCGGATGGTGTCGTGCCGGGTCGGGCCGAACGCGATGAGCTTCGACAGCAGCGAGTCATAGAACGGCGGCACCTCGTAGCCGGCGTAGAGATGCGTATCCACCCGGACCCCCGGCCCGCCCGGCTCGTGGTAATGCTCGATCCGGCCGGGGCTGGGCGCGAACCCATTGGAGGGGTCCGAGGCGTTGATCCGGCACTCCATCGCCCAGCCGCGCAGGTGCACGTCGTCCTGTTTCAGGTCCAGCGGCTCCCCGGCGGCGGTGCGGATCTGCTCCTTGATCAGGTCCAGCCCGGTGACAGCCTCCGTCACCGGGTGCTCCACCTGGATGCGCGTGTTCATTTCGATGAAGTAAAAGTTGCCGTCGCGGTCCAGCAGGAATTCCACGGTCCCGCAGGTGCGGTAGTCCGCCGCTTTGGCGGCGCGCACCGCCAACGTCCCCATCTTGCGGCGCAGTTTGGGGTCCACCGCCGGGGAGGGCGACTCCTCCACGAGCTTCTGGTGGCGGTGCTGGATGGTGCAGTCGCGCTCGCCCAAATGGATCGTGTGCCCGGTGCTGTCAGCCAGGATTTGGAACTCGATGTGGCGCGGCTCCTCGATGAACTTTTCCACGAAGACGTCGCTGTTGCCGAAGCTGGCCTGGGCCTCGGCCTGGCAGGTCATGAGCGCGCTGATCAGCCGCACGTCGTTGTGGCAGACGCGCATGCCCCGGCCGCCGCCGCCGGCCGCCGCCTTGACGATGACCGGGTATTGGATCCGCCGCGCGGTATTGAGCGCTTCTTCCTTGCTGCGGACCGCGGTGATGCTGCCGGTGATGATGGGAATGCCGGCCTTGCGCATCAGGTCCTTGGCGGCGATCTTGTCCCCCAGCAGGCGGATGCTCTGGGACGTCGGGCCGATAAAGGCCACGTTGCAGGATTCGCAGATCTCCGCGAAGTGCGCGTTCTCGGAGAGGAAGCCGTAGCCGGGATGAATGGCCTCCACGTCGGAAATCTCGGCGGCGCTGATGATGGCCGGGATGTTCAAGTAGCTCTGTTCAGCCTTCGGGCCGCCGATGCAGATGGCCTCGTCCGCCAGCTGGACGTGGAGGGCGCTGCGGTCCGCCTCGGAATAGACGGCGACCGTGCGGATGCCCATCTCCTTGCAGGCCCGGATGACCCGGACCGCAATCTCGCCTCGGTTGGCAATCAGGATCTTCGAAAACATGCGGCGGGCGGGAGGGTTACCGTGGCTCGACGACGAAGAGGGGTTGGCCGAACTCAACCGCTTCCCCGCTCTCCACGGAGATCTCGACGATGCGGCCGGCGATCTCGGATTTGATTTCGTTCATCAGCTTCATAGCTTCCACGATGCAGATCACCTGGTCATCATCAATCTCTTGGCCGACTTCGACGAACGCGGGCGCGTCCGGCGCCGGCGAGCGGTAGAAGGTGCCCACCATCGGCGACTTAATGATCACGCGGCGTCCGGTTGCCTCCTCGGCGCTTTTGGACGCCGCGGTCTGAGCCGCGGATTGGGGCACGACGCCGGCCACGTACTCCACGACCTGGGGGCCGGGCGTGTGGCCGGCTTTCTTCAAGCGGATGCGCATGCCCTGGTGCTCCAGCTCCAGCTCCACCAGCCCGCGCGCCTCCATCAGCTGGAGCATTTCCTCGATCAGCTTGAACGCTTCCCGCTCGGATGACCGAACTCGTTTTTCCACGTTGGCCTCGTTCGTGATTCGCGCGATCAGGCGCGCGAGACGTAGCTGCCTGTCCGGGTGTCCACCCGGACCATCTCGTCCGGGCCGACGAACAACGGCACCTGGACGGTCATTCCGGTTTCCAATTTCGCGGGCTTCCCGCCGGATTTCGAGGTGTCCCCGCGGATGCCCGGTTCGGTTTCCACAATGCGCAAGTCCACGAAGACCGGCAGGGTCAGGCCGATCAGCGCGCCCTCGTAGAACTCGCCGGCGATCTCCATGTTGTCTTTGAGGAAGCCGGCGGACGAGCCGACCACGGATTCCGGCAGCCGGATTTCTTCGTACGAGTTCATGTCCATGAAATGGAACTGGTCACCGCTGCGATACTGGAACTGCAGCTTGCGCTCTTCGATGAAGGCTTCCTGGAACTTATCGCCGGCCCGGAACGTCCGTTCGATCACGGCGTCGCCCTTCAGGCGGCGCAGCTTCGTGCGGACGAACGCCCCGCCTTTCCCCGGCTTGACGTGCTGGAACTCTACGATCACGCACAGCTCGCCATCCACGAGGATGGCCGCGCCGCTTTTGAACTCGCTGGTTGAAATCATCGCAGGAAGAACTTCTATTATGCCACGTTTTTCTTGCGCCGCACAGGTCGCGATGGCGCGCGGGAGGCTTGGGCCAGCTCAATGGCGGCTTCCAGCCCCAGCCGGTAGCTCGTGTCCCCCAACCCGCTGATCTGCCCGCGACACACGGGCGCGATCAGGGATTGGTGGCGGAACGGCTCGCGGGCGTAGATGTTGGAGAGGTGTACTTCCACCGCCGGGATCCCGGCGGCCTCGATGGCGTCGCGGATCGCCACGCTGGTGTGCGTGTAGGCGGCGGGATTGATGAGCAGGGCCTGGTAGGACCGGCCCGCTCCGCCGATGAGCTCCACGATCTTGCCCTCGTGGTTCGATTGGACGATGGTCACGTCGGCCCCGCGCGCGGCGGCCAGTTGGCGCAACTGCCGGTCAATGGCCGCCAGGTCCTTGCGGCCGTACCACTCCGGCTGCCGGGATCCCAGCAGCTGCAGGTTGGGGCCATGGATCACGAGAATCTTGGGCCGCGCCATCAGCTCTTCGAGGCCTCGGGCTGCTCCGCCTCATCCA
>JAHFGX010000006.1 GCA_023247215.1 Candidatus Omnitrophota bacterium | reverse complement strand
CTTGGGCGCCAACTCCCCGGCCAGCGTCCGCAACAACGTCGTCTTCCCCTGGCCGTTGTCGCCCAGCACCGCCACGTGGGCGCCGTGATCCACCTCGATGCGGATGCCCTGGGCCACGAGCTTCTCCGGATAGCCGATGGCGAGCCCGTCGCAGGAGAAGGCAGGGCCTTGGCGGCGCGGGACGTCAGGGATCTTGATCTGCACGTTGTGCTGCGCTTCGGCTAGGTCAATGGGTGTGAGCTTCTCGATCTGCTTCATCTTGGAGCGCGCCTGGCTGGCCTTCGACGCCTTGGCTTTGAAGCGGTTGACGAACGCCTGGAGCTGCTTGCGTTTGCTCTCGATCGTCTGGTTGTAGCTGATGGCTTGGGCCTGCTGCTCGGCCTTGAAGATCAGGTACTCCTCGACCGTGCCGGGGTAGAGCATCAGCCGCCCGCTCTCAGCCTCCAGCGTGTGGTCGCACGTCTTCTTCAGGAACTCGCGGTCGTGAGAAACGATCAGGAAGCCGCCGTCGAAGTCCTGCAGGAACTCTTCCAGCAGGATGAGGGTCTTGAGGTCTAAATAGTTCGATGGTTCATCCAGGATCAGGAAGTTCGGCTCGCGCAGCAGCATGGACGTCAGTTTGACGCGGGTCTGGTAGCCGCCGGAGAGGCTGGTGACGCGGGCATCGAGCTGGTCGCCCTTGAGCTGGAACCGGCCCGCGACCTCGCCGCAGCGCCATGCCTCCTGTCCGGTATGGCGTATCAGGAAATCGAGCACGGTTTCCTCGGGGGTGAAGGGGTCGTGCTGCTCCAGGTAGCTGAGCCGCAGGTCGCGGCTGTGGACGACCTCGCCCGAATCGGCGGTGTCCTGGCCGATGATGATCTTGCACAGCGTGGATTTCCCCGCGCCGTTGCGGCCGATAAAGCCGGTCTTCTTCTCGGAGTCCAGCGTGACGCTGGCTTCGTCGAAGATAACGCGCGGGCCGAACTGCTTGACGATCTTGCTGAGCTGGAGGATGGCCGCCATGGAAGACGTTAGCTTAGGGCGGCGGGGAATGCGCGTCAAGCCATTGACGCTGGCGCGGACGGGGCATTCCCGCTATGCTGTCGCGTATGGACCCCTACGATGTGGTGGTGATCGGCGCCGGAGCGGCGGGGATGATGTGCGCCATGGAGGCGGGCCGCCGCGGCCGCCGGGTGGCGCTGCTGGAGCATGCCAGCGTCATCGGCCGCAAGATCCGCATCTCCGGCGGCGGGCGGTGCAACTTCACCAACCGGGGGGTGGTTCCCGAGCGGTACGTCTCGGCGAATCCAAATTTTTGCCGCTCCGCGCTGTCGCGGTACACGCCCGAGGACTTTGTGGAGCTGGTGCGCTCGCACGGCATCGCGTTCCATGAGAAAACGCTCGGCCAGCTCTTCTGCGACCGGTCCGCCCAGCAGGTCATTGACATGCTCGTTAAGGAATGCCGCCGCGCCGGTGTAGAGATCGTGCTGAACTGCCAGGTGCACACCCTGAAGAAGACGGACGAATTTCTCGTGAAGGCCAGCACCGGCGACTATTCGGCCGACGCGCTCGTGATTGCCACGGGCGGGCTGTCGCTGCCGAAGATCGGCGCCACGCACTTCGGCTACCGGGCGGCGGAGCAGTTCGGGGTGCGCGTCATCCCCACGGCGGCGGCGCTGGACGCGTTCGTCTTCTCGGCGAATGACCGCCGGCGGTTCGAGGAGCTGGCCGGAATCTCTCTGCCGGCCGCCGTCACCTGCCAGGGGGCGCGCTTCGAGGAGGGGATCATCTTTACGCACGCCGGCTTGAGCGGGCCTGCCGCGCTGCAGGCCTCGCTCTATTGGCAGCCGGGCCGGAAGGTGAGCGTGGACTTGCTGCCATCGCTGTCCATGGAAGAGCTGCGGGGTTGGTTTGCCGAGAAGAAGACAGACGGATCTGGTGCCAAGGTGGAGACGCTGCTGGCTGAGCGGCTGCCCAAGCGCGTTGCCGAGCGGTTCTACAAGCTGCACGACATGACGCCCCGGTCGCTGGCGCAGCAGCCGGCGGCCGCGCTCGAATCGCTCTGCCGGGGCCTGAAGGCGTGGACGTTTATGCCGCACGGCACGGCGGGCTACGGGACGGCGGAAGTCACGCGGGGCGGGGTGGACACCAACGCGCTCTCGTCCAAGACGATGGAGTGTCACACCGTCCCGGGACTGTACTTCATCGGCGAGGTGGTGGACGTCACCGGCTGGCTGGGCGGCTACAACTTCCAGTGGGCGTGGTCGTCCGGCTGGGCCGCCGGCCAGGCCGTGTAGGCAGGGGTCCTTGAATTATTTACCGACGAGGCGCTCGAGCTCCTCGACGTGCTCTTGGCTGTCCTGGAGGATGTGCTCGATCGCTTCATAGAGGATGACCTCGTCGTGCGGGATCAAGTTGAGGAGCTTGCGGTAGAACGTCACGGTGTCGCGCTCGTACTTCAGGTTGATCTTGACCGCCTGCAGCGAGTCCTTGTGGATCTGAATCTCCCCCACCTTCGTCGTGGGCACCCCGCCCAGCGCCACGATCCGCTGCCGCAGCAGCTTGGCGTGCTCGGCCTCGTCTGAGGCGATCTCCTCGAACCGTCCCATCAGGCCCTCCGCGTACGGCCCGCTGGTGATCGCCGCCTGCGTCACGTATTGGATGTAGCTGGCGTACTCCATCTCCAGGCCTTCGTTCATGAGCTTGATGATCTTGCCGTCGTCGAGGGACATGTGGAAGCCTCCTGTGGGGTTGGTGGCAGTGTAGTCCGTGGCGCCTGGGGTGTCAACGGCGCCGGTTCTGGAAAGCCGACAAGAACGTCAGGTTGTTCTTGACAGCCGCAGCGGTGTTCTCTAAAATATCTTACTTGAGACTCAGTCTCAACTAACAATGAAACGCTTCGTCGAGGTTGAGCAATGGCTGAAGACCCACGGCATTCGCCTCACCGACCAGCGCCGGCTGGTGGTGCGCCGCGCGGTGGCCTACCTCCACTTCACCGCCGAGGAGTTGGTGAAGGACGTGCAGGAGTTTGACCCCTCCGTGGCGCGGGGCACCGTCTACCGGACGCTGGCGATGCTGCAGCAGGCCGGGATGGTGGAGAAGCATGACTTCCGCTACGGCCCGCCCAACTACGAAGTGACGTTCGCGAAAGCGCACCATGACCACCTGATGTGCCTGCACTGCGGGGAGATCATCGAGTTCCAAGAGCCGCGGTGGGAGCGGCTGCAGGACGAGGTCGCCACGCGCTACAAGTACCAGCTGCTGACGCACACGCACAAGCTCTACGGCTTGTGCGCCGCGTGCCAGGGCGCCGGGGACAAGCGCCTGGCCAAGCCGCCGCACCTGCACGTCGAGGAGATGGTGGCGTGAGCGGAGTCAGCGCCGGACTTCGGCGGAGTGACGGCTGAGGATGCTGCGCGTATTCCTCCAAGGCGGGCCGATCATGTGGCCCCTCCTGGCCACGTCGTGCATCGCGCTGGCGGTGGTGGTCGAGCGGCTGCTGTTCATCGAGTGGGAGCGCCGCCGCCGGGACCGCGCGGCGGTGGGAGAGATGCTCAGCCGCACCGAGACCGGCGACATCGAGGGAGCGATCCGCATCGGGAGCCGGTCCCGGGATTTCGTGGCGCGGGTGCTCGGCTACGGGTTGTCGCACCGAGAGCAGTCCTTTTCGAACGCGCTCCTGCGCGCGGCCAACCAGGAGCTGGAGCGGTTCAGCCGCGGCTTGGCGGTGCTGGACACCATCATCACGCTGGCCCCGCTCCTGGGATTGCTGGGGACGGTGACCGGACTGATCCGCTCCTTCGGGCTGTTGGGCACGCACGAGTTGGGCGCGCCGGCCGCCATCACCGGCGGCATTGCGGAAGCGTTGATTGCCACCGCCTTCGGCCTGGGCATCGCCATCACCGCGCTCATTCCATTCAATTACCTGCATGCCAAGCTTGAGGACGCGCGGCACGCGATCGAGGACGCCTCCACCCATCTGGAGTTGCTCCTGATGAAGCCAAGGGAAGCCGGGATTCGGACATGAGAGTGCCGGCCCCCTCCACGCGGCGCCGCGCGCGCATCGAGATCATCCCCCTGATTGACATCATGTTCTTCCTCCTGGCCACCTTCGTCATGGTCTCGCTCTCGATGATCAAGAACCAGGGGATCCCGGTATCGCTGCCTTCAGCCGCCTCAGGTGTTCCGCAGGAACCGATCCCGGCCGCCACCGTCACGATCACCGAGCGCGGCGAGGTGTATCTGGACCAGGAGGCGGTCAGCGCCGAGTCGCTCAAGGCCCGCCTGCACGCGAGAAAAACGGCGGAGCCGGACCTGCGGGTGGTGGTGCACGGCGATGAACGCACCCTCTTCGGCAGCGCGATCCGGGTATTGGACGATCTCCGCGTGCTCGGCATTACCAAGATCGTCGTGCAGACGCGCCCGGCTCCGGAGCCTCGATGAGTCCGACCATCTTGGAACAGCGGCCGGACATCGCGGCCATGACACGCAACCGCCTGCTCGGCGGGGCGGTTTCGCTCCTCTGCCATCTGATCATCCTGCTGGCCGGGGGGCGGCTCTTGGCCCAGCCGGCTGAGTACGGCATCGAGCCGGGTCACGGGGGCATCTCCATCGAGCTGGTGGCCGCGCTGCCCGCCGCCGGCGCCGCCCAGGCGCCGAGCATCTCCGCCGTGGCGCCGGACGCGCTTCAGCCCGAGCCGCTTGCCGACCCCGCGCCGGCGGCGGTCCCGTCCGCCGGCTCCTCGTTTGTCGGCGATGGCAGCTCCCCGGTGCCCGGAGAAGATGAGACGACCTTCTCTTCCTCTGGCGGAGGCCAGACCAATGCCCGGCCCAATTACTTGAGGAACCCGGTTCCGTCCTATCCGCTCGAGGCGCGGCGCCTCGGGCAAGCCGGGCTCGTGGTGTTGTCCGTGGCCATTGAGCCAACCGGCCGCGCCCGGCAGGTGGAGTTGGCGCAGAGCTCAGGGTTTCCCATCTTGGACGGATCGGCGCTGGCGACGGTGCGCCGATGGAGGTTCCGTCCGGCTCGGACCGGCGGGGTGCCGGTGGAGTGCGTCGTGGAGGTGCCGATCCGGTTTATGTTGGAATGAGGCGACACCGAACGTTGGTGTGGGCCGCATGGGCGGCTGCGGCGTGGCTGGGTGTGATGGGAATGGCCCTCCCGGCGCACGCGGATGAGCCGGAGCCGCCGGCGCGTTCCCGCCGGTTGGAAGAGGTGGTGGTCACCGGGGAACAGCCTACCCGCCCGTTCCTGCCCGATGTGAGCCAGACCCAGATCTATGCCGGCAAGAAGACCGCGGTCATTGACCTGCGGACCCGTCCCGCCATCGCGAACAATAACTACCGCCAGGCGCTGGCGCAAACCCCCGGCCTGGTGCTGAGCGAGGAGACCACGCCGCTGGTCAGCATCGGCTACCGCGGCTTGGCGCCGGACCGGATGCAGTTCATGCAGGTGCTCAAGGACGGCGTGCCGATCCAGGCGGACCTGTTCGGTTACCCCGAGGCCTACTACACTCCCCCGTTCCAAACCGTGGAGCGCATCGAGTTCGTCCACGGGGGCGCCTCGCTTATGTACGGGCCGCAGCCCGGCGGCGCGCTCAACTTCATCACCAAGTCGCCGCAGCCCGGCACGCCCTTCGCCGCCTATTCCGAGCACCTCTTCGGCGACAACCAGATGATGTCCCATACCACCCGCCTGACCGGCCTGCTGGACCCGCTAGGCTACCAAGGGTACCTGCACGAGCGGGAAGGGAACGGGTTCCGGGAAACCAACAGCGACTTCGAGGTCCTCGGCGGAGGCGCGCGAGTCACCTTGGGGCAAACGACCGATTCCCGCCTCACGTTGGAGTACGATGAGTACCACGAGGAGCATGGCGAGCCGGGCGGCCTGACCCGCGCCGAAGCGGACGGCGAGGGGCGCGACATCACCCACCGGTTCTCCGACCGCTTCCGCCTGGAGCGTTACGCCGGGGTCCTGCGGTATGAGCGCGACCTGGATGAGGACAACGCGTTCGCGCTGCGCGCCTTCGGCGGCCACTACCGCCGCTACAGCAAGCGGCAGCGCGGCGGCGGGTTCGGCACTACGCCCACCGGCGCCACCAACGAGATCCAAGAGCAGGATTTTTACACGTTCGGATTGGAGCCGCGGTTCCGCCACAGCTACGATGCCTTCGGCCAGGAGGGCCACGCCCTGACCGTCGGCGCCATGACCTACTTCTCGGACTCCCCGCGCGAAGACCAGCGGGGGTCCACCCCGGAAGCGGATTCCGGAAGCCTGCGGAACCACAGCGACCGGCAGATGCAATATTTCTCGCTGTTCGCCGAGCATCTGTTCCGGTTCGGCAAGCTGTCGCTCACGCCCGGCGTCCGCATGGAGCATCTCTGGCAGCAGGTGAAAGAGCAGGTGAACGTGGATAAGACAGCCGCCGGCACCCCGCTGGCGGACGAATCGGCATTCGACGCCGTGCCGCTGTTCGGCCTGGGCGTCGCGTATGACCTGACGCCGCGCGTCACGCTCTACAGCAACCTTTCGCAAGGCTACCGGCCGAAGGCCTTCACCCAGGCGGTCCCCACGGGAGCCACGCAGGTGGTCAACGGCGATTTGGACGAGGGCAAAAGCTTTGCGTTTGACGTGGGGATGCGCGGCCGGTACGAGGATCTGCTGAGCTGGGACGCCAGCTATTTCGTCATGCGGTTCGACGACCAGATCGGCACCGCCGGCAACACCATCGCCAACGTGGGCCACGCCCTCCACCACGGGCTGGAAGTGTCCGCCGACGCGGACGTAGTGGGCTGGGCGGACGCGCGGGCCGGAACCGACCACCGCAATCAGTGGGGTTCCCTCAAGCCCTTCATCAACCTGCTGCTGCTGGATGCGGAGTTCATCAAGGGGCCGCAGGACGGCAAGCGCCCCCAGTACGCGCCGCAGTACACCCTGCGTTCCGGGCTGCAGTATGATTGGCGCCGTCGCGTGACGGCCAACCTCAGCAGCGTGCTGGGGGACGACCATTTCGGCGATGACGCGAACACCGCCGCCCAGCGGATCCCCTCGTATAAAGTGTGGGACCTGGCGGGCGAAGTGAAGCTGTATCAGGACTATGTGTCGCTGATCGCAGGGATCAACAACCTGTTCGATGAGCGGTATTTCTCCCGGGCCACCAGCGGGGGTCTTGACCCTGCCTCGGAGCGGAATCTCTACGCCGGCCTGCGGGTGGGCGTCACCTTCTAAGAGAGGACCATGCAGACAGAACAGCTCCTCTTAGGGTTGTTGGCCGGCGGCACAATCTTCCTGGGGTTGCCCATCGCGCGGATGCGCGCGGTCACGGTCAAAACCCGCGCCTTGCTGAACGCCATCTCCACCGGCGTGTTGATCTTCCTGCTGGTGGAAATCACCGGCCACCTGCTGGAGGAGATGGAGGAGCTGATCGAGGCCGCCGTGGAGCACGGTACGTCCCTGGCTCCCGCGATCCAGTACGGCGGGCTATTCGCGCTGGGCTTCTCGGCCGGCCTGCTCGGGCTCGTCTACTTTGAAGGGCGCTTCCTGGCATCCGCGAAGAACGGCGCGGTGCCCAAGGCCAAGGCGGAGCAGGTGGCCATGATGATCGCCATCGGCCTGGGATTGCATAACTTCAGCGAAGGGCTGGCGATCGGCCAGGGCTATATGTCCGGGGCGCTGAAGCTGGCTTGGCTGCTGGCGGTCGGGTTCGGCCTGCATAACGCCACGGAGGGATTCGGGATCGCCGCCCCGCTCTCCGGCCATCGGGTGTCCTGGAAGTTCCTGGGGCTGGCCGGCCTTGTCGCCGGCGGCCCCACCTTCTTGGGGGCGGTGCTGGGCGGCTGGTGGACCAACGAGCCCACGGAAGTGCTCTGCCTGTCGCTGGCCTCCGGGACGATCCTCTATATCGTCGGCGAGTTGCTCCACTTGGGCCGCCAGCTCAAAGAGGAAGCGGTGGTCGGTGTTGGGCTGCTGCTCGGGTTCTTCGTCGCGCTCCTGACCGACTTCCTCCTCATCGGCGCCAAGTAGCGCCTCTCCATTCCCCATTTTCGCTAATCCCTGCTATAATTAAGCGGCTTGCCCGGAGGGGGTATGCCGTTCCTGCGCCTTGCCTTAGCCCAACTGAATGTGACGGTCGGCGATTTATCCGGCAATACCGAGCGGATCCGCGAGGCCATCCTGCGCGCCAAGGCCTGGCGCGCGGACCTGGTGGTCCTGCCGGAGCTGGCGGTCACCGGCTATCCGCCGGAAGACCTGCTTCTCAAGCCGGCCTTCATTGACGACAACCTCGCGGCCATAGCGCGGGTCGCCCGTTCCACTGAGGGCATCGTCGCCCTCGTCGGCTACGTGGATCGCGACCGGCGGGGGCGGCTGTTCAACGCCGCCGCCGTGCTGGCGGACGGGCGCGTGGTCGCCGTGTACCATAAGCAGTGCCTGCCCAATTACGGGGTCTTCGATGAGCAGCGCTACTTCACCCCCGGCCGCGACAGCCTGCTGTTCCGGATGGGGTCGGTGCGGGTGGGTGTGACGATTTGCGAAGACCTGTGGCAGGGCGAGCCGGTGAAGCGCTTGGCCGCCCTGAAGTGCCACGTGCTGGCCAACCTGTCCGCCAGCCCGTATCATGCCGGGAAGGCGCATCAGCGGCGGCAGTTGTTCGCTGAGCGCGCCCGGTCCGGGCGAATGGCTATCGGGTACTGCAATCTGGTTGGCGGCCAGGATGAGCTGGTGTTTGACGGCGCCGGCCTGGTCCTGAACGCGGACGGCCGCGTGGTGGCGAACGGCTGGCAGTTCCGCGAAGACCTGGTGCTGGCGGATCTGTCCGTCGGTTCGGCGCCGTCGGCGGCTGAATTGCCTCCAGTGCCGCCGACGCGGCGGCCGGCGCAGCCGCCGCTGGAGGAGATCTACGACGCCCTGGTGCTGGGGACGCGGGACTACGTGCGCAAGAACGGATTTGCCACGGTGGTCCTGGGTCTCTCCGGCGGCATTGACTCCAGCCTGGTGGCGTGTCTGGCGGCGGACGCCGTGGGGACGGCGCAGGTGGTCGGGGTCGTGATGCCCTCGCGGTTTTCCTCGACCGAGACGCAGGACGATGCACGGCAGCTGGCGCAGGCGCTGGGGATTCGTTGTGAAGAGCTCTCCATCGAGCCGTGCTTTAAGGCGTTTTTGAAGACCCTGCAGCCGCTGTGGGCCCCGGCCGTTGGCGGGGCAGGCGGCCGGCTGTCGGACATAGCGGAGCAGAACCTGCAGGCCCGCATCCGGGGCACGCTGCTGATGGCGCTCTCCAACAAGTTCGGCTGGCTGGTCCTGACGACCGGCAACAAAAGCGAAATGGCCACCGGGTACTGCACGCTCTACGGCGACATGGCAGGAGGGTTCGCGGTGATCAAGGACGTGCCCAAGACGCTGGTCTATCAGTTGGCGCGCCTTCGGCAGCGCCGGGGGGCCGACCGCCTGCCCCGCCAACGGCGGGGGCCCATTCCGGAGCGGGTGTTCACGCGCGCGCCGACCGCGGAGTTGGCGCCGAACCAGACGGACCAGGACACGTTGCCGCCGTACCCCATGCTGGACGCCATCGTGAAGGCCTACGTCGAGGAAGACCGCAGCCTCCAGCAGATTCTGGAGCGGACCCAGTTCGCCTCGGAGACCGTCCAACAGGTCATCCGCATGGTGGACCGCAGCGAATACAAGCGCCGCCAGGCGCCGCCGGGCGTGAAAATCACCCCCAAATCGTTCGGGAAGGACCGCCGCGTGCCCATCACCAACCGGTACCAGGCCTCCTGATGCACCGGATCCTGCTGGTCACGGACCAGGCCGACGCGCGCAAGCCGCTCAAGTCCGGTTTGCATGAGGCGGGGTTCGCCCTGACGGTCCTCGGCTCAGCGGAGGCGACCAAGGACGATCTGGAGCCGCCGAAGGCGGACCTGGTCATCGCGGACCTGGAGCAGTGCCAGGTCACGCCGGGGCGATTGTGCCAAGCGATCAAGCGCAACGACGTCTTCAAAGAATCGCCGGTGGTGGCGCTGCTGACCGAAGCGCAGCTGGAGCATCTGGACGTCTCGTGGGGCGTGGACGACTACCTCACCCTGCCGGTGAGCGTGCAGCGGCTCGTCCAGCGGCTGAAGTTCCTGCTCTGGAAGCTCCAGAAGGTGGCATTCAAGCACGGGCTGCAGGTGGGCTCGCTGACCATTGATTTCGACCGCTACGAGGTGCGCATCAACGACGCCCCGGTGGATTTGACCTACAAGGAGTTTGAGCTGCTGAAATTCCTCAGCGCGCACCCCGGCCGGGTGTTCAGCCGCGAGGCGCTGCTGGACAAGGTGTGGGGCTACGATTACTACGGCGGCACGCGGACGGTGGACGTGCACATCCGCCGCCTGCGCTCCAAGATCGAGTCCGGCGGCGAGATCTACGTCGCCACCATCCGCAACGTCGGCTACAAGTTCACCCCGCCTGACGACCACCACGCGCCCCCTCCCCGCCGCACGTCCAAACGCCCCTAACAATTCACCCGATTGAGCCGCGGCAAGGCGGCCTGTGCGGCCACCGCCGCCCGACCAAAATTTTTGACGTGGTTTGAGCAGGATGTTATAATCCACCTCCGACTCTCCCATGACTCGTGCACAGGCTGAAGCGCATATTTGCGGATTGGACCCAGAGGAACATGATCCTCGGTTTGTCGCCCAGCATCTCTCTGCCTATGCCTTTGTGAAGGCGTATGCGGTGGGAAAGCGGGTCTTGGAAGTGGGATTCGGGAATGGCTACGGGGCGAACTATTTGGCGGAGGTGGCCCCTGAAGTGGTCGGCATTGACCTGGCCCCAGGCAATATTCCTCGAGCCGCTGCGGAATATCAACGGCCGAACCTTCATTTCCAGCACATGGATGCGACCTATCTCGAGTTTCCAAATGACTCGTTCGATGTGATTTGCTCGTTCCAAGTCATTGAGCATATCCCTGAGTCGCTGTTGAGCCGGTACCTGTCCGAACTGTCTCGCGTCCTGCGGCCCGAGGGCGTGTGTTGTCTCTCGACGTTGAACCTGGCCCACAACATGAAGCCAGGCCGCCCGTACGAAAAACTGATCTACCATGAAAAGGAATTCACGGCGCCAGAGCTTCGAGAGACGCTCCAGCAGGCGTTTCCGGCTGTTGAGCTCTACGGTCTGCATCTGACGTGGAGGCATCGGTTTTACCAGCGGCTCAAGAGATGGGGGTTGGAGAGAATCGGACCGGCCCAGCTCAATCTCGTAGCGCGATTCTATCAGCAGGCTTCTCCCAGCGATTTCACCGTGTCACACAATCTCTCCTCGGCGGCCCTTGATCTCATTGCGCTTTGTCGCAAGCGTCCTGCCAACTAACCGTCCCGCGGCTTCCCCAACAGAAGTCACGGTGATTTAACGGCCGCGTGATCTGCGCGTAACATCACGCCGCTATGGTCATTCCATTAGATGGCGGCAACGGACGTCATGGACGCATCCCTCATCATGCAATTCGGCGACCTGGTCATTGACTTGGAGCGCTACCGCGTCCTCTTGGCGGCCCAGCCCGTGGTGCTGACCTACCGGGAGTACGCGCTCCTGGTCTACCTGGCCACCCACCCGGACCATGTGGTCACCAAGCGCCGGCTCTTGGAGGAAGGGATGGGCCGGCACGATGCGGGGGGGCTGCGGATGCTGGATGAGCACATCCGGCACCTGAGATCCAAGCTGGAACGTGATGGGAGGCGGCGGTGGATTGAGGAAGCCGGAGAAGGCTACCGGTTCCTGGCTGGTGATGTTACATAGATTTAACATTGGCGTCTTGTGGTTGTAACGTGCTGCGATAGACTAATAGGGCTTTTTTAGTTCGGTGGAACCATGAACCCGGAGGGACGATGAAGAGAGTGGCGCTGTGGCTTGCGGCAGTCGGCATGGTCGTGTCGTCAGCAACCTACACCTTCGCGGATGAGCCGGAAACGGCGTCGCTGAAGGCGGATATTGAAGTCCTCAAGCAGCGCTTGAATCAATTGGAGCGGCAGTTGTCGCAAGTTCCCTCCGGCAGCGGGTCCACCAGCATGGGCGACAAAGCCGGCCTACCGACTCTCACCCTGCCGAGCGGTCTGCAGGGCGTCACGATCAGTGGCTACGTGGACACCTCCTACGAGTTCAATTTCAACCGGCCGGCCACACCGGCGGGCGGCAACAAGGGCCGGGTCTTCGACATCAACAGCAATAGTTTCACCCCGCACGTCGCCAAGTTGGCGTTTGAGAAGACCGCGTCGGACGCCTCTCCGGTCGGGTTCAGAACCGACTTGATGTACGGCGACGATGCGGAGCTGATCCACTCCACCGGGCTTGGCGCCGCAGGCACGGACTCCTTCGACCTGGAGCAAGCCTACGTCACCTACCACGCTCCAATCGGCAACGGGCTGGATCTGAAGGCCGGGAAGTTCGTGACCCTGTTGGGGGCGGAAGTCATCGAAAGCCCTTCCAACTGGAACTTCTCGCGCTCCTACCTGTTCGGCTTTGCGATTCCGTTCACGCACACCGGCGCGCTGGCCACCTACTCGCTTGGCGAGTGGGGCTCCACGACCTGGGGGCTGGTCAACGGCTGGGACTTGGTGGATGAGACCAACTCGTTCAAAACCATCCTGGGTAACCTGACCTTAACACCGATCCAGGGTGTGACGTTGGCGACGAACCTCATCACCGGCGCCGAGTTAGGGACCAATAACCGGGATGACCGGACCGTCCTCGATCTCGTCGCGACCTGGCAGCCGACGGACAAGCTCACCCTGATGGCCAACTATGACAACGGCCACCAGAGCAACGTGGTGCACCGCACGAGCACCGGAGCGAAAGGTTCGGATTCGGCCAACTGGAGCGGGGTCGCGCTGTACGCCAAGTACGATCTGACCGACACATGGGCGCTGGCGGGCCGGTGGGAAATGTTCAACGACGCCGACGGCGCCCGCACCGGGTTGACCGCATTTGACGGCGTGGGGGTGGATGGCGTGCGACTAAGCGAGTACACCCTGACGAGCCAGTGGAAATTGCACGAGCATCTCTTGGCTCGTCTGGAGTACCGGCACGATATCTCCACGGAGAAGGTGTTCTTAGAGAACTCCGGTTTTGCGAACAGCCAGGACACCGTCGCAGCCGAGGTGGTCTACCACTTCTAATACAACTTTCCCGTCCCACGCGCGGCGCGTGGCGGGACGCTGGTGAATTGACGTAGGAGGCGCACCATGGATCCGAAAGTCGTCGCGGACACGCTGTGGGTGCTCGTCACCGCGATGCTCGTGTTCTTCATGAACTTGGGCTTCGCGTGTGTGGAATCGGGGTTTTGCCGGGCGAAGAACGCGGTGAACATCCTCTCGAAGAACTTCATCGTGTTCGCGTGTTCGACCGTCGGGTTCTGGATGCTCGGTTTTGGCGTGATGTTCGGCGACGGCTCGCCCCTCCTCGGGCTGCAAGGCCTGTGGTTGCTCCATGGGGCCGACAATAGCCCCGCCGTCGCGCAGGCCTATCAAGGCGTCTATTCGTCCTTGAACTGGACCGGGGTGCCGTTGTTGGCCAAGTTCTTTTTCCAGTTGGTGTTCTGCGGTACGGCGGCGACGATCGTCTCCGGGGCGGTGGCGGAGCGGATCAAGTACTTCTCGTTTATTGTGTTCAGCTTGCTCCTCACCGCCGTCATCTATCCCGTCGTCGGCCACTGGATCTGGGGCGGCGGGTGGTTGGCGCAGAAGGGCTTCTTGGACTTCGCCGGCTCCACCCAGGTGCACTCGATTGGCGGATGGGCGGCGCTCGCCGGCGTCCTGACGCTGGGTCCCCGCATCGGCAAGTACAACAAGGACGGGTCAGCCAACGCCATTCCCGGGCATAATCTGTCGCTCGGCTTGATCGGGTGCTTCGTGCTCTGGCTCGGTTGGTTCGGATTTAACCCGGGCTCGACGATGGCGGCCGATGTGGAGGCCATTTCGCGCATCTGCATCACTACGAACATGGCGGCGGCGATGGCCATGCTCAGCTCCACGGTCGCGGCGACGTTGCTGCTCGGCAAACCGGACCTGGGGATGACCATCAACGGGTGTCTGGCGGGGCTGGTGGCGATCACCGCGCCGTGCGCGTTCGTCAGCGTGGAGAGCTCGGCGATCATCGGGCTGCTCGCGGGGATCATCGTGGTGTATTCCGTGATCCTGTTCGACAAGGCGCGTATTGATGACCCGGTCGGGGCGTTGTCGGTCCACCTGGTCAACGGGGTGTTTGGCACCCTCTGTGTCGGCCTCTTTGCGGAGTCGAAGTGGACCCCGGCGCATACCTCAGGCCTGTTCTTCGGTGGCGGGGCCCAGCAGCTCGTGACTCAGATCATCGGTGTGGTGAGTGCCGGGGCGGCGGTGTTCGCAATGTCGCTCATCGGCTGGGCCGTGATCAAAGCCCTCATGGGCGTTCGCGTGAGCGCTCAGGAAGAGATCGAAGGGTTGGACATCGGCGAGCACGGCAACTCCTGCTACCCGGACTTCGTGACGCGGAAGACCATTCCGCTCACGATGGAGTATTCGGTCGGCGTCGGCCAGCCGGCAAAGAGTTGAGCGATGTTAGAAGCCGTCGCCGAATCAACTCCGCCACAGGGAAAGACGAGGAGTGCCACCATGAAGAAAATCGAAGCCATCATCCGCCCGGAGAAGGTGGATGAAGTGCGCAAGGCCATCGAGGCCGTCGGCTATCCCGGGATCACCATCACGGAGGCCCAGGGGCACGGCAAGCAAAAAGGCGTCGTGCAGCAGTGGCGCGGCGAGACCTACCGCGTCGAGTTTCTGCCCAAGGTGAAGATCGAGCTGGTGGTCAGCGACGCCGATGCCGAACGGATCATCCAGGCGGTCATTAAGGCAGCCAAGACCGGCGGGGTGGGGGACGGCAAGATCTTCGTCAGCGACGTCAAGGACGTGATTCGGATTCGGACCGGAGAGCGGGGCGAGATCGCGATCTAATCGGCAGTGAACGATCGCATGCCTGAGGAGGCCTGCCCGCCGGTGCGCGGGCGGGTCTCCTCAAAGCATGATGATGGAACACGAAGGGCAAAGGAGCGAGAACGTATTATGGCAAGCGTGCGAACATCACCTCGAGCCGGCGCGCGGCGCAGCGGCTCGGCAGCGGTGCGGGCGGCGGAGTCCATCGTGAAAAGCGCGAACGGGTTCCGAGCCACTGAAGAAGGCGTCAAGAAGGTCTGGAAGCTGATCAAAGAGAGCCACGCGCAGGTCGTGGACCTGAAGTTCAACGACCTGCCCGGCCTCTGGCAGCACTTCACCATCCCGATCAGCGAGATCGACCAGAATCCGAACAAAGGCATCTGGGTGGACGGGATCGGCTTCGACGGCTCCTCGATCCGCGGGTTCCAGAAGATCCAGGAATCGGACATGAACCTCCACCTGGACACCAGCACCGCGATCGTGGACCCCGCCTGCGAGATTCCCACCGTGTCCATCGTCTGCGACATCGCCGACCCCATCACCCGCGGCCCCTACACGCGCGATCCGCGCTACATCGCCAAGAAGGCCGAGGCCTACCTGAAGAAGACGGGCATCGCCACGACGAGCTACTGGGGTCCGGAGGCGGAGTTCTTCATCTTCGACGACATCCGTTTCGACTCGACCGAGAACGCCAGCTACTACTTCGTGGATTCCGTCGAGGGTGAGTGGAACACCGGCCGGGACGAGAAGCCGAACCTCGGCTACAAGCCCCGCTACAAGGAAGGCTATTTCCCGGTGCCCCCGCACGACTCGCAGCAGGACCTGCGCACCGAGATGATCCTGAAAATGATCAAGGCGGGCATCCCGGTGGAGAAGCAGCACCACGAGGTGGCCACCGCCGGCCAGGCCGAGATCGACATCCGCTACACGACGCTGACCAAACAAGCGGACAACCTGCTGCTCTACAAGTACATCATCAAGAACGTCGCCAAGAAGCACGGCAAGGTCGCGACCTTCATGCCCAAGCCGCTCTTCGGCGACAACGGCTCCGGGATGCACACCCACCAGAGCCTCTTCAACGGCGACACGAACCTGTTCTACGACAAGAACGGGTACGCCCTGATCAGCCAGCTGTGCAAGTGGTACATCGGCGGGCTGCTCCGGCACGCGCCGGCGATCCTGGCCTTCGCGGCCCCGACGACCAACTCGTACAAGCGGTTGGTCCCCGGCTTCGAGGCGCCGGTGAACCTGGCCTATTCGGCCCGGAACCGCTCGGCGATCTGCCGCATCCCGATGTACGTGGACTACCCGAAGAGCAAGCGCGTCGAGTTCCGCGCGCCCGATCCGTCCTGCAACCCGTACATCGCCTTCGCGGCGATGCTCATGGCGGGCCTGGACGGTATCCAGAACCGCATTGACCCGGGCAAGCCGGTCGTCAATGAGAACATCTATGAGATGTCGGCGGACCGCGCGCCCAAGCAGGTGCCGGGCTCCCTCACCGAGTCGCTGGACGCGCTCGAGAAGGACCAAGCGTTCCTGCTCAAGGGCGACGTGTTCACCAAGGACGTGATCAGCGTCTGGCTGGAGTACAAGCGGCAGGAGATTGACAAGGTCCGCCTGCGGCCGCATCCGTACGAGTTCCATCTGTATTTCGACGCCTGATTCATTGGGTGGCGTCGTCGAGTCCGCACAACGGGGCAGGCGCTGCTTGCCCCGTTGTGCTTTGTGACGGATCGGGGAAGCGATGAGCCGGCTGCTCGTCATCCAGCATGTCCCGCACGAGCGGTTGGGAACGTTTGAGGCCGCATTCAAGCAAGCGGGCTGCGCGCTGCGGCCGTTCAACGCCGCCGACCCGAAGGCCGTCTGGCCCAGCCCGGAGGCGCTGGACGGGATCATCGTCATGGGCGGACCGCAGAGCGTCTATGAGCAGGCCACGCATCCCTTCCTGAAGCCGGAGCTGGCGTTCTTGAAGCGGGTGGTCGCGGAGGAGCTGCCGGTCCTGGGCGTGTGCCTGGGCGCGCAGCTGTTGGCCGCGGCGCTGGGTGCTTCGGTCACGAAAGCGCCGCAGAAAGAGATCGGCTGGTACCCGGTGATGCGGGAGCCCGGCGCCGACGGCGATCCGCTGTTCGAGCCGTTCGGATCCACGGAGACGGTGTTCCAGTGGCATGGCGATACGTTCGCGCTGCCGAAGGGCGCCGTGCGGCTGGCCGGCTCGCCGGTGTGTCCGGAACAGGGATTCCGGTATCAGGACCGCATCTATGGGCTGCAGTTTCACCTGGAAGTGACGGAGGCCATCGTGCGGGCGTGGATGCGCACGCCCGTCAACCGCGCGGAGTTGAAGTCGCTGCGCGGGATCATTGATCCGCTGGCCGTCCGCCGGCAGAGCCCGCAGCATGTGGTCCGGTTGCAGGCATTGGCCCGGCATGTCGCCAGGGCGTTTGCCGAGCAGATTGTCAGCAGGAGATCGTGATGCCAGAGCTACGCCGAAATTCGATGCGGAAAGACAAGGCCTATGTGGTCCGGCTCGCCAAGGAGCATGACGTCCGGTTCATCCGCCTGTGGTTCTCGGACATCCTCGGCATGTTGAAGAGCGTGGCCCTCACGATTGATGAGCTGGAGGAGGCGCTGGAGGAGGGCGTGGGCTTCGACGGCTCCGCCATCGAGGGCTTCGCGCGGATTGAGGAGTCTGACATGGTGGCCATGCCGGACCCGAACACTTTTTGCATCCTGCCGTGGCGCCCCAAAGAGAACGCGGTCGCGCGCATGTTCTGCGACATCCACCGGCCGGGCGGCCAACCCTTCGAGGGAGACCCGCGCCAGGTCCTGAAGCGCACCCTCGCGCGCGCGGCGAAGGCCGGCTACACGTTCTATGTGGGGCCGGAGCTGGAGTTCTTCGTCTTCAAGAGCGCGGAGGAGCCGATCCCGCTGGACACCGGAGGCTACTTCGACCTCACACCGTTGGATGCCGCCACCGATCTGCGGCGGGACATCATCCTGGCGATGGAAGAGATGGGGATCGGCATCGAGTATTCCCACCACGAGGCCGCACCCTCCCAGCATGAGATTGATTTCCGCTACACCGACGCCCTGACGATGGCCGACAACGTGATGACCTATCGCCTGGTCGTCAAGGAAATCGCCATGAAGCATGGCGCCTACGCCAGCTTCATGCCCAAGCCCCTCACCTACCACAACGGCTCCGGGATGCACGTGAACATGTCGCTCTTCCATGGAGAGCGCAACGTCTTTTACGATCCAAAGGACGCGGCGCATCTGTCGCCGACGGCGAAGGCGTTCCTGGCCGGGGTGCTGTCCCATGTGCGGGAGATGACGCTGGTGCTGAACCAGTGGGCGAACTCCTATAAGCGGCTCATCCCGGGCTATGAGGCGCCGGTCTACGTGACCTGGGCGCAGCGCAGCCGATCGGATTTGATCCGCATTCCCACGTACACGCCGAAGAAAGCGTCCTCGGCGCGCATCGAGCTGCGCTCGCCGGACCCGGCGTGCAACCCGTACCTGGCCTTCAGCCTCATGCTGGCCGCCGGGCTGGAAGGCATCGGACGCCGCGCCAAGCTTCCGCCGCCCGCCCAGGTGAACGTGGCGGAGCTCAGCGACGAGGAACGGGCCAAGCGGAAGATCGAGAGGCTCCCGGGCAGCTTGTCGGAAGCGATCGCGGTGGCGCGGGGCAGCGCGTTCCTGCGGCGGGCGCTGGGGGATCACGTGTTCGACAGCGTGCTGAAGAACAAGATCATCGAGGCCGAGCGGTTCCAACGGATCGTGACGGACTACGAGCTGAAGACCTACCTCCCGCTGCTGTGATGCCCCTCCGGAGATGTCAGCGATGGTGGATGGGCCTCAGCGGCGCGCTCCTGAGTGGCATGAGCCTGGTGGCCGTTGCCGGCGCGCAGGACGCGGCGGTGGTCACGCCGGGCGTCGAACCGTGTGCTCAGGTGCTCACCACGGCCCATCTGCCTGGGTCGGGAGAGTGCCGCGTGTTTCCCACGCCCTGCGCCGTGCCGCACGGATGGGTGGCGGGGTGCGCGGCGGCGAAAGTCCACAAGCAGGAGCGCCGCGCCAAGCCGGCGAAGGCGCGCAATAAATTGCGCGAATTACCCAAGCATATGACCGGAGATCGCGGTCACGAGGGATCCTGAATGGCCTGCACGATCGCTTCGGCAGCCCGTTCGACGGCGCCCGGCGGCCCGAGTCGTTCAGCCACGGCTTGAAGCTGCCGCCGGATGGCGGCGCGGCGGGGTTCGCTGCGGAGGATCTGCACGAGCGCCGCGGCAATGCGCGATGGTATCGCGCGCCATTGAATCAGCTCCGGGGCGATTTCCTGCTCCGCGAGGAGGTTGACCATCGCGATGTACGGCACCCGCACCACGGCCTTCGCCGCCAGGTAGGTCGGCCAGGACGTGCGGTAAGTGACGACCATCGGCACGCCCGCCAGCGCGGTTTGCAGCGTCGCGGTGCCGGAGGCGACGACGGCCCCGTCCAGCGCCGGCGCGATCTCTCCCAGCGCTCTGTCGGTGAGCGTGACATCCACCCCGGCCTTCCGCATCGCGGCCTCGTAGCGTTCGCGCGGAACGCCGGGCGCCTTGAGGATCAGGAACTGCGCTCCCGGCATCTCCCAGGCGATGCGCCGCGCCGCGGCCAACATCAGCGGCAGATGCCGGGCCACTTCCCGTTCCCGCGAGCCAGGCAGCAGCCCCACCGCAATCCGCCACGGATTGAGCCCGGTCTCCTGCAAGGCGGCCTCGCGGGTTCGGACCGCAGGCCGATCTTCCACCAGCGGGTGGCCCACCCAGGTCACCGGGACGTTGTGCCGACGATAAAACGCCTCCTCGAAGGGAAACAGCACCAGCATCCGGTCCACGTAGCGCTTCACGAAGCGCATCCGGAACCGCCCCCACGCCCACAGTTGTGGGCTGATGTAGTAGAGGACGCGGCAGCCGGCGCGCTTGGCCAACGGGGCGACGACCGGCAGGTTGAAATCTCCGAAATCCACGAGGATGACGGCCTCAGGCTTCGTCGAGGCCAGGTGCTCCTGCAGCAGCCGTCGGGCTTGAATGAACCGGCGCAGATGCCGCGCGGCGTCGAAGGGGCCGATGGACGCGGCTTGCGTCAGGTCGTCCAGCAGCGCCACCCCGGCGGCTCGCATGCAGGGGCCGCCCAGCCCGGAGAAGGTGAAGGAGGGGTCGCGGCGGCGCAGCGCGTGGACGAGGACGGCGGTGTGGGCATCGCCGGAGGGATCGCCGGCGACGAAGCACAGCTGCGTCATGACGCCGAGCGGCGCGGGGCGCGGCGGATGACGCGTTCGATCTGTAAGGCCAGCGCCAGCGCTTCGCGCGCCTCTTCGCCGGAGACGACCGGCCGCTTGCCGGCGGCCACCGCATGGACGAACGCGCGCAGCTCATCATCCAACGGCGGGCGCCGCTGCACGACGAGGGTTTGCCGTTGGATGCCGCCGGCGCCTTTGCGGGCCAGCTTGGCGGTCTGCGCTTTATAGTCAATGGAGCAGTAGCCGTCCTCCTGGAAAATCCGCAGGCGGCGCAGCGACTCATCGCTGACCCGGCTGGCGGTGAGATTGGCCACGCAGCCGGAGGGAAAAACCAGCCGGACGTTGGCGAGGTCTTCGCTTCGGGACAGGACCGGGATACCCAGCGCGTCAATCTTGACCGGCTGCGCGCGGACGAGCTGCAGCACCAAATCCAGGTCGTGGATCATCACGTCCAGCACGACGCTGACGTCGGTGCCGCGGAAGGGATAAGGGGAGAGGCGGTGCGCCTCGATGAAGCGCGGGTGCGTCAGATAGCGCCGCGCCGCCTGGATGGCGGCGTTGAATCGCTCGATGTGGCCGACCTGGAGGATCCGGCGGACACGTTTGGCCAGGACCAGCAGCCGGTCGGCTTGGCCCAAGGTGGTCGTCAGCGGTTTTTCGATGAGGACGTGGATGCCATGCTCAAGCAGGGTGCGCCCGACCGCATAGTGCGCGCTGGTCGGCACGGCGACACTGGCGGCGTCCACCCGGCTGAAGAGCTGCCGGAGGTCCGTGACCGCCTCGCAGCCAAGCTGGGAGGCCACCACCTTGGCCCGCTCGGCCTGGGAATCGCACACCGCCACCAAGCGCGCTTCCTGCAGCTTGGCATAGACCTGGGCATGGAGTGTCCCAACGTACCCGACCCCAATGACCGCGACCCGGACTGGTTTAACCATTTGTCATCATGTAAGTTATGATCATCCTGCGTTTCCGGAAGACCCAGAGGAATGCTGCCCAGTCTAACAGACGTCGTTGCCATTCGTCAATTCGTGTGCTAGAATACTTCGTTTAATGCGCACCTATCTCCGGCTCCTGAAGTTTATCAAGCCGCATCTCGGCGTGTTCGGCATGGCGGTCGTGTTCATGCTGGGCTCCACCCTGCTTGGCGGGGTCCAATTGGGGGCCATTGTGCCGCTGGCTGACCGCGTGGTCAGCAACCGGGCGATTCCGATGCCCCCCGCCTGGGCGCCGGGGTGGCTGGGCCACCTGGTGGCGTGGTTCAACGGCATCCAGCCGGGGAGCCTCCTGACCTTCTTCGCCATCACGATCCCGGTGTTGTTTTTCCTGAAGGGGCTGTTCGAGTTCCTGCAAACGTTCTACATGAATGACGCCGCCCAGCAGGTGATCCGGGACATCCGCCAGCGCATGTTCGACCAGTTCACCCGGCTCTCCCTCGATTACCACACCACCCACCCCACCGGCACCACGATGTCGCGCATCCTGTACGACTCGGGCGTGGTGCAGAACACGATCACCGAGGGATTGACCGATCTGGTCTACCAAAGCTTGCAGATCGTCCTCTACCTCGGGATGGTGTTCGCCATCAACTGGAAGCTGGCGTTGATCATTTTCCTCGTGGTGGGGCCCATGGGCTGGGCCACGGTGCAGCTTGGCAAGGTCCTCAAGAAGCTCTCCAGCCAGGCGCAGGCGATGATCGGGCAGCTCAACTCGACGATCCTCGAATCCATCTCCGGCATCCAGGTGATCCAAGCCTTCCTGATGGAACCGTCGGCCCGCTTGAAGTTCGCCAACGCGAACGAGCGGTTCTACCGCCTCAACCGCAAGATCCAAAAACGGATGAACGTGCTCGCCCCGATCTCGGAGCTGATCACCGGCGTGGGCGCGGCGGTGGTGTTCTGGTCCGGCGGCCGCGCGGTCCTGAGCGGGGAGATGACCCTGGGGATGTTCCTGATGTTTCTCGGCTCGATGCTGATGCTGATCCGGCCCTTCAAGCGGCTGGCCCGGCTGCACAGCGTGAACCAGCAGGCGCTGGCGGCGGCGACGCGGATCTTCGAGGTGCTCGACCTCGAAGCCGCCATCGCGGACGCGCCGTCGGCCAAACCGCTTCCGGTCTTCCACCAGGCGATCACGTACGACCGGGTGTCGTTTCAATATCAGGACCAGCCGGTCTTGCGCGGCATCTCGCTGACGATCCCGCGCGGCGAGGTGGTGGCGTTCGTGGGCCCCAGCGGCGGGGGGAAGACGACGCTGGTGAACCTGCTGCCGCGGTTCTATGATCCGACCGCCGGGCGCGTGCTGTTGGACGGCATGGACCTGCGCCATGCGACGGTGCGATCGCTGCGCGAGCAGATCGGGCTGGTGACGCAGGAGACGCAGCTCTTCAACGACACCGTGCGGGCCAACGTGTCGCTCGGAAACCCGGCGGCGAGCTTCAATGAGATTGTGGACGCGGCCAAGGCGGCCAACGCCCACGCGTTCATCAGCCGGCTGCCGAAGGGATACGATACGGTGATCGGCGAGCGGGGCGACCTGCTCTCCGGCGGCGAGCGCCAGCGGCTGGCGATCGCGCGCGCGCTCGTCAAGAACCCCCCCATCCTGATTCTCGACGAGGCGACCAGCCAATTGGATGCCGAATCGGAGCATTTGATTACGGAAGCGTTAGAACGGCTCTGCCAGGGCCGGACCGTGTTGTTGATCGCCCATCGACTGTCCACGGCGCGCCTGGCCCATCGGATCGTGGTGATCCAGGAAGGCCGTTTGGTTGAAGAAGGGCGTCATGAGGAGCTTCTGAGGTCGAGCGTGGTGTACCGCCGGTTGCACGACCTGCAATTGACGGATACCGGGCTGCGCTCGTCCAGTGCGTACGCGTAACCCATGCCAACAACCACCTTGCTCAAACAGCTTTTGGATGCGGGGGTGCACTTCGGCCATCAGACCAAACGGTGGAACCCCAAAATGAAGCGGTTCATCTTCGGCCGGCGCGCGGGGATCTACATCATTGACCTGCAGCAGACCGAGCAGGGGATGCAGCGGGCCTGCGACTTCGTGGAGGACCTGGCGGCCAAGGGGGAGCTGATCCTCTTTGTCGGCACCAAGAAGCAGGCGAAGGTGATCATCCGCGAGCAGTCCCTGCGCTGCGGCATGCCCAGCGTCTCGACGCGCTGGCTGGGCGGCACCCTGACGAATTTCAACACGCTGAAGCGCAATATCCAGCTCCTGGTGACCCTGCGCCAGCAGCGGGAGGAAGGCTACTTCGAGCGGTTGACCAAGAAGGACGCGAAGCACCACGAGCGCCAGTTGGAGAGATTGGAAGGCCAGTACTCCGGGCTCGTGACCATGACCCGCCTGCCGGCGTGCGTGTACGTGGTGGACCCGAAACGGGAGCAGAACGCCGTGCACGAAGCCAACCGGTTGAATCTCCCCATCATCGCGATTTGCGACACCAATGCCAACCCGGATCAGATCGCATATCCCATCCCGGGCAACGACGATGCGCTCCGTTCCGTGCGGCTGATTACCACCATGCTGACCGACCGGATCCTCGCCGGGCGGCGGGGGGCCGGGCTCCCGATCGTGCCGATGGAGCAGGAGTCTGACGACGCGCCTGAGGGCGAGACGCCGCCGACCGCCGACGTGGCGGAAGTCAATGCCGACGATGCGCATCCCGCTTGACGCCATCAAGGCGCTGCGCGAGGAAACCGGGGCGGCCGTCGGCACCGTGCGCTCGGCGCTGGAAGAGGCCGGGGGCGACCCCGCGAAGGCGCGGGAGCTGCTGAAGCGCAAAGGCGTGGAAGCCGCGCAGAAGCGCAAAGACCGCGCGGCCTCGCTCGGCCGAGTGGAGTCGTACGTCCACCATGACGGCCGCGTCGGCGCGCTGGTCGAGATCAACTGCGAAACGGATTTCGTCGCGCGGCTGCCCGAGTTCCAACAGTTCTGCCGCGAGGTGGCCATGCAGGTGGCCTCACAGCAGCCTTCCGTGGTCAGCAAGGAGCAGTTGCCCGCCGGCCAGCGGGACGCAGCCGTCATCAAGCAGGCCTGCCTGCTGGAGCAGTCCTTCATCAAGGACCAGGGGCAGAGCATCGGGCAATTGCTGACGGCCCTGATCGCCAAGACGGGCGAGAACATCGTCATCCGTCGCTTCACGCGCTTCGGATTGGGAGAGCAGGCCGGCCAGTGATCCGCGTGTGATGAGCCGCGCCGCCCAATCCCCCCCCGCTCCTCGCTACAAGCGGATTGTCCTCAAGCTCAGCGGCGAAGCGCTCCAAGGCGCGCTGGGGTTCGGCATTGACCCGCAGGTGCTCGAGCTGCTGGCGCACCAGGTCAAGGAAATCCACGAGCTGGGCGTGCAGGTCACTGTGGTCGTCGGCGGCGGCAACATCTTCCGGGGGCTGAAGGCCTCGTCCACCACGGGGATGGAGCGGGCGACGGCGGACTACATGGGCATGCTCGCCACCGCCATCAACGGCCTGGCCCTGCAGGACTCGCTGGAGCGCATTCGGGTGCCCACCCGCGTGCAAAGCGCCATTGAGATCGCCAAGGTGGCCGAGCCCTATATCCGGCGCCGGGCCATCCGCCACCTGGAAAAAGGCCGCGTCGTGATCTTCGTCGGCGGCATCGGCAGCCCCTTCTTCACCACGGACACCACGGCCGCCCTGCGCGCCATGGAAATCGGCGCCGAGGTCGTCCTGAAGGCCACGAACGTGGACGGCGTCTACTCCGCCGACCCGGCCGTGGACCGCCGCGCCAAGAAATTCACCCGCCTGACGTTCATGGAAGTCCTGAAGCGGCGGCTGCAGGTGATGGACGCCACCGCCATCAGCCTGTGCATGGATCACCAATTGCCGATCATCGTCTTCAACCTCAATCGCGCCGGCAACATCCGCCGCGCCGTGTGCGGAGAAGCCGTCGGGACCACCGTGACCAACGAAAAGTGAGCCGGCCCATGCCCACCCTCCCGCAAGTGCTGAAGGATGCCGAAGAGAAAATGAAGAAGTCCGTCGCCGCCGTCACGCGCCAGTTCGGCGAGGTGCGCGGCGGCCGGGCCTCGCCGGCGCTGGCCGAGCACCTGACCGTGGCGTACTACGGCACGCCGACGCCGCTGAAGCAATTGGCGGCGATCACGGCGCCTGAGCCCCGGATGCTGGTCGTGCAGCCGTGGGATGCCAGCCTGGTCCAGGAAATCGAAAAGGCCATTCTGCAGTCCAACCTGGGCATCACGCCGCAGGTGGACGGCAAGATGCTGCGCCTGCCGATCCCGGCGCTGACCGTGGAGCGGCGCAACGAGCTGATCAAGCTCGTCCACAAAATGGCCGAAGAAGACCGCGTGGCGATCCGCACCGTCCGGCGGGACGCCAACGAAGCCATCAAGCAGCTCAAAGCCGCCAAGCAGGCCACCGAGGACGACGTCTTCGACTTCCAAGCCACGATCCAGAAGCTGACCGACCAGCACATCGGCCAAATCGACTCACTCCTCAAAGCGAAAGAGCACGAGCTCCTCTCCGCCTGACCCCGCTCGGGTCACGACATCCGCGCTGACGACGGCGGGCTGCGCTATAATGCCTTCCGGTAGACTGCTTCCATCGTTCTTTAACATTTTGGGCCGCTAGCTCATCTGGCAGAGCAACAGCCTTTTAAGCTGTGGGTGCTGGGTTCGAGTCCCAGGCGGCCCATCTTCTTTTCGTAATCGAGCCTGGGACGAGAAGGGAGCCGCGACCAAGCTGGATGTCAGCGCGACCGTTGTGGGAGCGCTGACTTTCCTTGGGAGCGGCGGCTGGCCGACCCGGAGTGATCCGCCACGGTTCTTTGGCGGGGAACGGAGGGCGCCGAGTCCCAGGCGGCCCGTGTTTTTCCTACATCCAGGAGAACGCATGGCCTGGTATTTGTATCTGGCGCGATGCGCGGACGGGTCGCTGTACGCCGGCGTGACCACGAACCCGTCGAAGCGGATCGCGAGCCACAACGCCGGGCGCGGGTCGAAATATGTCCGGAGCCGCGGAGCCGCGGTCCTGGCCTATGTCGAGCCGTGCGCGAGCCGGTCCGCCGCGCAGCGACGGGAGCGCGAAGTGCAATCGTGGACCCGGCAGCGGAAGCTCGCGCTCGTATCGAAGCAAAGGTGATGGTGGATGTCTGATCCGGAGCCGGTCCTGATGTGCTGGAGCGGCGGCAAGGACAGTTCCTTGGCCTTGCAGGCCGCGCTGCGCGATCCGTCCCTGCGCGTGGAAGCGTTGCTCACGACCGTCACCGAAGGCTACGAGCGGATCAGCATGCATGGGGTGCGCCGTGCGCTCCTGGAGCAGCAGGCCGCCGCCATCGGCTTGCCGCTGGAGCAGGTGCGGATCCCGATCCGTGCTTCCAACGACAGCTACGAGGCAGCCATGGAGCGTCTCCTGAGGCGCTATCAGGCGCGCGGGGTGTCGCGCGTCATCTTCGGCGATCTGTTTCTCGAGGACATCCGTTCCTACCGCGAGCGGCAACTGGCGCAGATCGGCATGTCGGGGATTTTTCCCTTATGGCAGCGCGATACGCAGCAGCTGGCGGGGGAGTTTATTGACGCGGGGTTCCGCGCGATCCTGGTGTGCGTGGACCCCAAGCAGCTCGACCCGATGTTCTGCGGCCGGGAGTTTGACCGGCCGATGCTGGCGGACCTGCCGGCCACGGTGGATCCGTGCGGCGAGCGCGGCGAGTTCCACACCTTCGTCTACGACGGCCCCATCTTCCGCCGGCCGGTGGGCGTGGCGCGCGGCGAGGTGGTGGAGCGCGAGGGGTTTTGGTTTTGCGATCTGCTGGAATCGCGGGAGGCGCCTCCGCTGGACGTGGTGAAGGGATAAGCGATGCACGAGATGAAGCTGCTCCGCGACAATGCCGACGGACTGGCCAAGGGGATGGCGGCCCGGGGCAACACCACGGACGTGCCCGCGCTGGTGAAATTGGAAGCACAGCGACGGGCGCTGCTCGGCCAGATCGAGCAGGACCGCGCGAAGCTCAAGCAGGAGTCTGAGGCGTTCGGCCGCCACAAAGCGGCCGGGGCTACCGCGCCCCCCGCGCAGTTGAAGCCGCTCTCCGACGGAATTACCCAGCGGGAGCGGCAGCTCGCCGAGCTGGAGCGGCAGCTGACGGCGGCGCTGGCCATGGTGCCGAACATCCCGCACGCCTCCGTGCCGGCCGGGAACGCCAGCCATAATCAGATGATCCGCACCGTCGGGGCCGCCCCGGCGTTCTCGTTTCAGCCCAAGACGCACGTCGAGCTGGGGGAGCGGCTGGGATGCTTCGATTTTCCGCGCGCTGCCAAGATCACCGGCGCCAACTTTCCGCTCTATCGCGGCGCCGGCGCCCGGTTGGAGCGGGCGCTCATCAACTGGATGCTCGACGTCCATACCCGCGAGCACGGCTACACCGAAATCTCCCCGCCGTTTGTGGTCAACCGCGATTCGATGTTCGGCACCGGGCAGCTGCCGAAATTCGAAGAGGACATGTACCGGCTCAAGGACGACGACCTCTTCCTGATTCCGACGGCGGAAGTGCCGGTGACGAACCTGCACCGCGATGAGATCCTCGACGAAGCGCAATTGCCGCTGCAGTACACGGCGTACACGCCCTGCTTCCGGCGGGAGGCCGGCTCCTATGGCAAGGACACCAAGGGGCTGATCCGCGTCCATCAGTTCGACAAGGTGGAGCTGGTGACGCTCACCACCCCGGAGCGCTCCTACGAGGAGCATGAGCGGCTGGTGCAGCACGCCGAGACGATCCTGAAGCGGCTGGGGCTGCATTACCGCGTCGTGTGCCTGGCGGCCGGCGACCTGGGTTTCTCGGCCGCCAAATGCTACGATCTGGAAGCGTGGGCGCCGGGCCTGGGGCAGTTCCTGGAAGTGTCGAGCTGCAGCAACTTCGAGGCGTTCCAGGCGCGGCGGGCGAACATCCGGTATCGCGCCGCCGCGACCAAGAAGGTCGCCCCCGTGCATACGCTCAACGGCTCCGGCCTGGCGCTGGCCCGGACGGTGGTCTGCCTGATGGAGACGCATCAGCAGGCGGATGGCCGGATCGCGATTCCTGAAGCGTTGCGTCCCTATCTGCATGGGCAAAGCCACCTCGAAGCTGCGTGAGGGGTTCGGGCTCTTCGTCAAAGCCCTAGTGGGGCTGGCGCTGGTCCCGCCCCTGATCGGCCTGATCGCGGGCACGCTGCGCCAGTTGGACGTGGTGGTGATCGGCTCGCGCTCGGCCGGAAGCTGGGCCGCTATGGGCGCGGTCGGTGCGGTCGGCGTCTACCTGTTTCTCTACCAGCCGGTGGCACTGTTCCGCGTGCAGCACCGGATGCTCTCTGGGTTGTCCGCGTGGCTCTTCGGCGGGCAGATTGCCACCGGAGGCGCTCAAGCGGATTCCGGCAAGCGCGCCAAAGGCAAAGCGAAAGCCGAGCCGGTCGCCGGCGCCGGGACGGCGGCCTCAGGCTCCACCCTGGTGGTGCTCAGCCCGTACCTGGTGCCGCTCTATACGCTCCTGGGCGCGCTGGCGGCGTGGGCGGCGCGGGGGTGGTGGCCGGCCGACGCGGTGGATGCCGTCTCGGCCGTCTGGCTGGGCGCGGCGCTGATGTTCCACTGGATCATGGCGGCGCGCGAGCTGCAGGAGCTCAAGGGAAACAAGGAGCGCGTGCCCTTCGCGTCCTACTTGTTGTCGGTCGCGCTGATCGGGTTAGGCAGCTTGACGTTGGTCGTCGTGACGCTGCCGGCGTCGGTGCCGGGCGTCTCGGTCTCGAGCGTCTTCGCGGACGCGGTGGGATTGACCCGCAACGCCTATGTAACGGTCTTTCGGACGCTGTTCCTGTAGGGAGGAGTGGCTCGAGTGGTTGAAGGCGGCGGTCTTGAAAACCGCTGTCCACCGCAAGGTGGACCGTAGGTTCGAATCCTACCTCCTCCGTGTTTTTGTGTATGTTTTTGCGGGGGTTATATTGGAGAGGTGGCTGAGTGGTTGAAGGCGCCGCTCTCGAAAAGCGGTAGGGTCGTAAGGCCCTCGAGAGTTCGAATCTCTCCCTCTCCGGGTTTTGCGCTTCTCAGGACGGTGATTTCGGTCTAAACTAAAGGGTTCAAAGCCGTTCGGAGAGGTGTCTGAGTGGCCGAAAGAACACGACTGGAAATCGTGTAGCTGCCCACAAGGCGGCTCCTGGGTTCGAATCCCAGCCTCTCCGCCACTTATTTGACACGCTGTTGACGAGTTCGCGCCCATAGCTCAATTGGATAGAGCGTCGGCCTGCGGAGCCGAAGGTTGGTGGTTCGAGCCCACCTGGGCGCACGGTTTCTGATGGGCGGACAGAGCGATGGCCTCAAAAGTTGACGAACAGCGGATGCGGGAGGCGCTTAAAGAAGCTGAGCGCGCCTTGAGCGTCCGCGAGAAACCGGTGGGGGCGCTGGTCGTTCACAAGACCCGCGTGGTCGCCCGCGCCCATCACCAGACCCGCACGCTCCAGGATCCCACCGCCCATGCGGTCGTCATCGCCATCACGCAGGCGGCCAATACGCTCCAGTCGGAGCAGCTCACCGGCTGCACGGTGTATGTCACCCAGGAGCCTTGCTGCATGTGCCTCGGAGCGGTGCTGCTGAGCGGGGTGTCCCGGCTGGTGATCGGCTGCGATGACCTCAAGGAAGGCGCGGCCGGATCGGTGATTGATCTGTCCGCGCACGAGCGCCTGAACAAGAAACTGATCGTGGTCAAGGGCGTGCTGGCCCTCGAATGCGCCGCCATCCTGCGCAAAGCTCCGACCAGCGCGCGCCTATCGTCGTAATCGGTTGTGGGAGAGGTGGCAGAGCGGTCGATTGCAGCGCACTGCTAATGCGCTAGGGGGCCACAAGCTCCCTCCCGGGTTCAAATCCCGGCCTCTCCGTTCTCTTGAGCAGTCACATTACATGGCCAAACGATCCGCATCTCCTGCTCGCACGCCTGACGCCACTGCGCGCCCGCAACCCCACGCGGCGCTGGCGAGGAAGTACCGGCCGCAGGCGTTTCAGGAGCTCGTCGGGCAGGAGCACGTCACGATGACCTTGGCCCGCGCCATTGACAGCGGCCGGATCGGCCAGGCGTATGTGTTCGCCGGGCAGCGCGGGGTGGGCAAGACCTCCGCCGCGCGCATCCTCGCCAAGTGCCTCAACTGCGCCACGGGGCCGACCAGCACCCCCTGCCAAACCTGCCCGAGCTGCGAGGCGATCACGCGCGGCAACCACTTGGATGTGATCGAAATTGACGGCGCCTCCAACCGGGGCATTGACGACATCCGGCAGCTGCGCGACCAGGTCAGGTTCGCGGCGGTTCAGGGCGCGTTCAAGATCTACATCATCGATGAGGTGCACCAGATCACTCCGGATGCCTTCAACGCGCTGCTGAAGACGCTGGAAGAGCCGCCGGCGCACGTGAAGTTCATCTTCGCCACCACCGTGCCCCAGAAGGTGCCGCCGACGATCCTTTCCCGCTGCCAGCGCTTTGACTTCCGCCGCGTGGACAACCGGACGGTGGTCGGGGTGCTGCAGCGCGTCATCGAGGCGGAGGGCGTGCGCGCGGACGAGCGCGCGCTCTACGCCGTGGCCCGCGCCTCCGACGGCAGCCTGCGGGACGCCGAGGTGATGCTGGAGCAGCTCGCCAGCTTCTGCGAGGGCGCGATCACCGAGCGCGATGTGACGCAGCTGCTCGGCGATGTGGAGCACGACGTGCTGTCGGCCTGGGCGGACGCCCTGTTGGGCCGCGACGTGCCGGCGGCCCTGAGCCTATTGGCCCAGCAGGTGGAGCAGGGCAAAGAGCCGGTGCAGATCCTCACCGGGTTGTTGTGGCACCTGCGGCACCTGCTGATCGCGCGCGCGACGGCGCACTCCCCGGCGCGGGCGGAGCTGTTGGCGCGATTGATTGACCTGCCCGACGACGCGCGCGCGCGGCTCGACGCCCAGTCGGCCAACGCCACGGTGGAAGAATTGATCGTGATGTCGCAGGTCCTGGCCGGGGCGTACGAGCTGGCCCGCCGCAGCCCCTTCGCGCAGGCGATCATCGAGTGCGCGCTGATCCAAGCGGCGATGCGGGAATCGTGGGCCTCGCTGGAGCAGATGCTGCAGCGGTTGGAGCGGGCCGCGCCTGGCACCACCACGGCCGCCCCGGCGCGCGCTGAGGCTCCAGCGCCGCCGGCCACCGCTGCGCCGTCGTCGGCACGCGCCGAAGCCCCTCCCGTGTCCCAGGACGCGGTTGCCCAGCCGGCCTCCCCGACGGGAGAGGTGACGTTGGACGCGCTCGCGGCGCGGTGGCCGAACGTGATTCAACGGATCGGAGAGCAGAAGATGTCCTTGGCCGCCTATTTGTCAGAGACGAAGCCGCTCAGCGTGGCGCAGCAGCAGGTGGAAGTGGGCATCCCGCCCTTTCCGCTCCATCAAGAGATCCTGAACTTGCCGGAGACGATGCGCCTGCTCGAGCGGACGCTGTCCGAGCAGCTCGGCCGGGCGTTGTCGGTGCGCTACTCGCCGCTGCCGGAGCCGCCTGCCGGCAGCGCTCCGGAGGCGGCGCTTCCGCCGGTGGTGCGGGATATCGTGAAGCTGTTTGACGCCCGGATCTTGCCCCAGCCCCCGTCAGTGCTGGGATGACCTACGCTCGCCCATTGCTCCGCTTATTGGAAGCGCTGGGGAAATTGCCAGGCGTCGGGCCGCGCTCGGCGGAGCGGATCGCGTTTTACCTGCTGCGCGTCTCGGAGGAACAGACCGGCCAATTGGCGCAGGCGATCCTCGACGTGAAGGAGCGGCTCCGGTTTTGCGAGATCTGCTTCAACGTAAGCGAGGAGCCCCGCTGCGGGGTCTGCCAAGACGCGGCGCGGGACCCCTCGACGATTTGCGTGGTGGAGGAGCCGAAAGACGTGCTGGCCATCGAGAAGACCGGGACGTACCGGGGGCTGTATCACGTGCTGCTGGGCGCGATCGCGCCGCTGGACGGGATCGGGCCGGAGCTGCTGAAGATTGACGAGCTGGTCCGGCGGGTGGCGGCCTCTGAAGGCGGCATCCGGGAAATCCTGATCGCCACCGACGTGGATAAAGACGGGGAAACCACCGCATCCTACCTCGCCAAGCTGCTACGGGCCCAGCCGGTGAAGCTGACCCGCCTGGCGTCAGGCCTGCCGGTCGGCGGCCACCTCGAATACGCGGATCATGCCACCCTGGCTCGCGCCGTGGAAGGCCGCCGCGAGCTGGTTTAGCTCTCCCGCCACTCCGCAATCCATCCTTGTGACGCCCAGCGCTCGAACCACGCCTGGATCGTCGAGGATGCGTTGGACGGCTCACCCTGCGCGGCCTGCGCGCACGCGTCTCCCAACGCCGCGCCGCTCAGCAAGGCGTGGAGCAGCGCGTAGGCGGACGGATCCAGCCTCTCGCAAACCACCTCGAAGCCTCGCCGGAACACCACGACGTGCTGCGGCCGGTCCTCGAGAGCAATATTGATGGACGCGCGCGGCTGCGCCCGGGCTTCCCACACATCCAAGACCGGCCAGGCGGACGCCAACACCCCCACCCACGGTTGAAACTCCAGCCGAACGGCGTCCCAGGCGCTTGGCGGAAGCGCCGCCAACGCCTCAAGGGGACGCGCACTCATGTCAGCGGCATGGAACGCGTGCGCGACCAGGCGCTCCAGCGTTGCGACATCCGGCAAAAACGGCAGCGTGGTGGTCGCGGACCAATCGACAAGGAACTCCGGCAGGTGCCGCCCGGCCTTGCTGAGGTTGTAGTCACGCGAGGGATGCCGTTGGGCATAGGCCTCCGCCATCTTGGCAAACGTGCGCTCGCCCAGCAGATGCCGGATGGCCGGGTAGGCCTCCGCCAGCGCTTGATGGATCCGCGTCTGGTATCCCTGCGCGTAGACCGCCAGCCGTTCCGCTCCCGGTGTGCCGCGTTGCGGGTTCAGCACGCCGGCTGCGCCGCTGGGCGAGGAAGACGGCGCGCGGATGCCGGCTTTCACAACGCGCTGGAGATCGCGCAAGGACGGGACCGCGTCAGGCATGGCGCGCCGCTAACGAGGTGCGAGCTCCGACGCGATGGCCCGCGCGCGGGCGGCTTCTTCGGCCAGGCGGGGAAACGGCGGGATTTCCTCGTCCCATTCAATGAGGGTCGTCACCGGCCCCCACCGGTCGAGCGCATTCCGGTAGAGGCCCCAGACCGCGTCAATCACTGGGCGGCTGTGCGTGTCGAATAGGTAGGCGCCCATGTCGGTGTGGCCGGCGAGATGGAACTGCCCGACGAGCTCGCCGGGGATGTGCCGGAGGTAGTCCCGCGCGTCGAATTGATGATTGTAGGCGTTGACGTAGATGTTATTGAGGTCCAGAAGAATCCCACACCCGGAGCGCTGCGCCACGGCGGTCAGGAACTCCCACTCCGGCATGGTGGAGTGGCGGAAGGTGACGTAGGCCGACACGTTTTCAAGCAGGAGGCGCCGTCCAAGCGCCTCCTGGACCTGCTGGACGCGCTCGACGACGTGGCGGAGGGATTCTTCGGTGAAGGGCAGGGGCAGCAGATCGTGCAACTGTTCGCCCTCGACGCCGGTCCAGCAGAGGTGGTCCGAAACGATGGCCGGCTCGATGCGATCCGCCAGCGTCTTCAGCCGCGCGAGGTAGGTCCGGTCGAGCGGATCGGTGGAGCCGATGGAGAGGGCCACGCCGTGGAGCGCCACCGGGTAGCGGGCACGCACCGACTCCAGGATCGCCAAGGGACGGCCGCCGGAGTCCATGAAATTTTCGGAGATGGCCTCGAACCAATCCATCGCCGGCCACGCCTGCGTGATGAACTCATAGTGCTCGCTGCGCAGTCCCACCCCGCAGCCGAGTGTCGGCCAGGAGGCCGCGGAAAGCGCCACGTCACGAAGCTTGCGGCTCGATCTCTTCGGTGAGCCGCCCACCCTCGATCTTGAGGCAGGTCTCTTCCGGCAGGTCCAGGTAGCCTTGCCCTTTGCAGGCGTTCGTGCCGCCGCAGGCGCGGCCTTTGCCGCCGCAGGCGCCCACGCCCTGGCACTTGTTGATCCCGTAGCAGTGCGCCAGCTTCTGGGGTTGGGCATCGTCCTGGGAATGGGCCTGGGCGCGCGTTCCTCCGACCAGCGCCGCCGCGCCGGCGAGCAGGCCGGCCATAGATGCCATCACGAGCGTCTTCGCGTGCTTGTCCATTGGGTTCCTCCGTGGCGTCCGTGTCATTGTTTGGCGATGCCCTCGATCTCTAACGTGATTTCCACCTCCTCTCCGACCAGGAGCTGGCCGGTTTCCAACGTTTGATTCCACGTCAGCCCGAACTCCTTGCGGTTGATCATCGTGGTGGCGGTGAACCCGGCCCGCACGTTGCCCCACGGGTCTTTGCCGACCCCGCGCAGGGTCAGATCCAGCACGACCGGCTTCTCCACCCCATGGATCGTCAGCAGGCCGTGGAGCTTCGCGTTGGTGGGAGTGGCGTCGGTGACCTCGGTGCTGCGGAAGGTGATGGTGGGGTACTGCTCCGCGTCGAAGAAGTCTGTGGAACGCAGGTGCTTGTCCCGCTGCTCGACGCGCGTGTCAATGCTCGCGGTCTGGATCGTGGCTTGCGTCTTCCATTGCTCCGGGTGCCCCGGCTCGTACTCCACCGTGCCTTCGAAAGTCCGGAACAGCCCCTCCACCTTGGAAAAGAGGTGGCGGATCTTGAAGGACGCCGTGCTGTGGTCCGGGTCAATCGTATAGGTGGCGGCCCACGCGGCCGGCGCGCTGACCCACAGACCGACAGCCAAGGCGACTGCGATTCGTCTACGCATGATGCGCATCCTCCGTGACGGGTTATTTCGTTAGGAGCCAGGCGTCCACGAGGCTCAGGAACACCAAGATGGCGCCCAGGACCCGCGTATTGCGCAGTTCCTTCGCCTCATTGATGGGGACCACGCGCCAGTTGAACCAGACCATGATCACCTGATACAGCTGGATGGATTGCCTCGGCTTTGCGAAGCTCAACAGCCCCAGTCCGACGCCCAGGACGGCGGCGATGGCCATCCCCAACTGCCAGGCGGTGATGAAGATCCGGATGACGGGATTCATCCGGCCGCCGACGGCCCCAGCAAGAGGCTGTTGAAAAACGTCATGGTCGGACCCAGCACCCAGGACAGCGGCGACCACGGCGTCCAGTGGTCGAGGAGGATGAGGAGCAGCAGGATCAGGTAGCCGTGGCGATGATTGAACGCTTCAAATCGGAACTGCTGGCGGATCGGCAGCAGGCTGGCGACGGCGTGCGCGCCGTCCAGCGGGCCGATCGGCAGCAGGTTGAAGCAAGCGAGGGCGATATTGATGGAGACCAGCGCCGTCAGGAGCAGTCGGGCTCCCACGCCGGCGCCGAGGAGATCCAGCCCGGCCATGGCCGACGGGCTGCGCAGCGGCCACGCGCACAGCGCCGCCAGGATCAAGTTGGCGGCCGGGCCGGCGGCGGAGACCAGCGTATCGGCATAGCGGGCGCGCAGGCGGTCGCGGGCCACCGGGACCGGCTTGCCCCAGCCGAAGCCGATAAGGAAGAGGCTGAGCGTGCCGATCGGATCGAGGTGCACCAGCGGGTTCAGGCTGACCCGTCCGAGCCGCGCCGCCGTGTCGTCGCCGAACTGGAGCGCCGTGCGCGCGTGCGCATACTCGTGGCAGGTGATGGCCGCCATCAGCGTCGGGATCAAGATGAGGTAGAACAAAAGGGTCTGGGGCATCAGTTGCATCAGCATAGCGCAACGGCGCCCTTGAGGCAACTTGGACGCGGGGATGTTACGCCAAGTTAACATCCGCGTGATGCCGTTGTAACCCGTGTGGTGTTCTATAGTCACCATGATGGAAGCCTCGCAAGATCTCAACGTGCGCGTGGAGGCGCGGCGGGAGTTCGGGTACGCCCGTTCGATCGCGCCGGGCATCTTACAGGCGTGGAACCCGCCGGCGCAGGAGCCGGTCGCGCTGTTGAAAGAAGTCCTCGCGATCATTCGGCCGGAGCGGTGGCATGAGACGAAGCGTCGCGCGCAGCGGCTGCGCTGCTGCGCCTTTACCCAGCACCGCGTGCTCGGCCGAGGCCTAGAGCGGGGCGTGCGCATGCGGCCGCGACCCGGCTCAGCCTCGGACGTGCGCGTGCGGTATCTCCCCAAGCGGATGGTGTCCTGGATCGTGGAGGAGCCGCAGGTCGCCCCCCTCATCCACGCGATCATGGACGCGAATCGGACCGGTCACGTGGGCGATGGGCGGGTCTTCGTCCTGCCGGTGGAGGGCGTGGTGCGCATCCGCACGGGGGAGCGCAACGCCGAAGCCCTGAAGGCGCAGCTGCCATTCGAGATGCTCTGGGGCGCGCTGGGGACGCCCCGGGAAGGAGCCAGGCCATGAAACTGATTCGCGCGATGGTGCGCCCGGAGCGGGAGGAGCAGGTGGTCGCGGCGCTGGAAAACGCGGGGGTGGTGTCGCTGACCAAGATGGACGTGCTGGGACGCGGCCAGCAGCGCGGCGTCCAAGTCGGCGCGACGCTCTACGATGAGCTTCCCAAAGTCCAGCTCCTGATTGTCGTCGAGGATGCGCACGTGGACGCCGCGGTCGCCGCGATCGAAGCCGGCGCGAAGACCGGCCAGCATGGCGATGGCAAGATTTTCATCAGTTCGGTCGAGGCCGCCTATACCATCCGGACGGGACACCGGACGGTGGAGGCCCCGGCATGTCACACCGCGTGAGGGGTCTTGGAAGATGAGGGTGCGGGTGCGTTTTTTTTCGTGGCTGCAGGATGCCGTCGGCCTCGAGGAATGCCGGCTCACCCTCGGACAGGGAGCGCGGGGGAGCGATCTGCAAACCACGCTGACGGCGCGCTATCCGCAGTTGGAACGGTGCTGGACGGTGACCCGCCTGGCGGTCAACCATGACTACCAACCCTGGGACCACGGGCTGCACGACGGCGATGAGGTCGGGCTCCTCCCGCCGGTGAGCGGCGGATGACGGCGATGCGCTATTTCACGAGGCAACCGATTCCTTGGAACCGGTTGGCCCGCCTGGAGCGCGAGGTCGCCCGACAACCGGCGGGGGCGCTGGTGACCTTCCGGGGAATCGTCCGGGGCGATCAGCATGGCCCCCGGCGGGTGCGCGCCATTGACTATGCGGCGTACCCCGAGATGGCCGACGCGCAGCTTGAGCGGCTGGCGAGTGAAGCCCGCGCCCGTTGGGCGCTGACTCATCTGCAGATGCTGCATCGCCTGGGCCTCGTCGAGGCGGGCCAGATCAGCGTGCTCATTCTCACGGCGGCGGGGCACCGGCAGGCGGCGTACGCCGCCTCAACCTTTCTCATCGAGCAGGTGAAACACCAGGTGCCGATCTGGAAGCGGGAGCTCTACGACGACGGCACCTCCCGATGGGTCGAGGAAGAGGGAGGTGAACATGCTCACGTATGAGGACGCCCTGCAGCGCATCCTCGAGGCCGCTCCCGCGCCTCGATCGGCGCTGGTCCCGCTCGCGGACGCGTTGGGCTGCGTCCTGTCGAAGGGGGTGACCTCGCCGTTGGATCTGCCGCCGTTCGATCAGGCGGCCGTGGACGGTTATGCGGTGCGCCGGCCCGATGGGGACGGTCACCCGCCGCACAACGGGGGCCCTGTTGCGCTGCCGGTCGTCGGATGCGCCAGCGCCGGGTCGCCCTACCGCCGGTCCGTGCAGGCTGGCGAAGCGGTGCGGATTTTGACGGGGGCGGTGGTGCCGCGCGGCGCGGATTGCGTGCTCATGCAGGAACAGGTGCAACGACATGGCGGGCGGATCATCTTCGCCAACTGGCCGGAGGCGGGACGCAACATCCGGCGGCGCGGCGAGGACCTGCGGCGCGGGGACCAGGCGCTGGACGCCGGCACACGGCTGCGTCCCCACGAGATCGCGCTGTTGGCGGCGCTCGGCCACGCGACGGTTCGCGTGTATCGGCCGCCGGCGGTCGCCATCCTGACGACCGGCGATGAGTTGCAGCCGGCGGGACGCCGCCTGAAGCCCGGCCGGATCTATGACAGCAACGGTATCCTGTTGGAGGCGTTGGTCCGTCAGGCGGGCGCGCGCGTCATCCGCCTTGGCGTGGCGCGCGATGAGATGCGCTCGCTCGTTGAGAAGATCAGCTGGGGGCTTCGGCATGACGTGCTACTCGTGGCCGGCGGCGTGTCGGTGGGCGACAAGGACTTCGTTCGGGCCGCGGCCCGCCGCTGCGGCGTGCGGGAGGTCTTCTGGCAAGTGAACATCAAACCCGGCATGCCGCTGTGGTTCGGCCGGCGCGGCCGGACCTGCCTGTTTGGCCTGCCGGGCAACCCGGTGTCGGTCTTCGTCACCTTTGAAGAGTTCGTCAAGCCGGCGTTGTATCGGTTGATGGGGCGCGCGTGGGAGGATCCGTACGCCGTGCCGGCCGCGCTCGCCAGCGACCTGCACCTCTCACCCACGCGGCGCACCCACTTCGTCCGCGTCCGATGCGACGCCCGCCGGCAGCGGGTGGCCGAGCCGCTGACCGGCCAGGCCTCGCATCGCCTCCGGAGCCTCGTCGAGGCTGATGGATGGATTCGGGTCACGGCTGAGGCGGGGCCCTGGCCTGCGGGAACGCCGGTGTTGGTCAAGGAGGAATCGAGGTGATGGTGACCGGCTATGTCCTGGCCGGCGGGCGATCAACGCGGATGGGGTCGGATAAGGCCTTCATGCCGGTCGGGGACCGTCCCCTGGTCGAGCTCGTCATCGAGCGGCTGCGGCCGAGCGTGGGCCGGCTGGTGATGATCGGCAACGCGCACAACGCCGCCCGCCTTCGAGCCGTGTATGGACCTCCGTCAGTCCACGCCGTCTTGACGGATCTCGTGCCGGACCGCGGCCCGTTGATGGGCCTCTACACCGGGCTGATGCACACCGGCACCGACCTGAACGTCTTTGTGCCCTGCGACATGCCCTGGGTGGATCCGCGCGTGCTGGCGCGGTTGCGGCAGGCCTGCGATGCGCGTACCGACGTGGTGGCCAGCTCCACGCCGGACCGCCGCATCGAGCCGTTTCCGCTGATCTGTCGCCGGGCCGCCTGCCGGGATGTGGGACGGCTGTTGGACGAGGGCGCATGGGCGGTGCAGGCGCTGCTGGACCGGCCGCGCGCGCGGCTGGTGCCCATCCATGACCCTGAGCTTCGGCGCGGCTTTACGAACGTCAACACTCCGGCGGACCAGGCGCAACTCCATGCAGACATCGCTGTCACATCTTGATCGTCACGGCCGCGCGCGGATGGTGGATGTGGGGGCCAAACGGGTGTCCCGCCGGCAGGCGGTGGTCCAGAGCGTCGTGCGGTTGTCGCCGGAGGCCTTTGCGGCGCTCGAGCGGCAAGGGTTGCGCAAAGGCGATGCCTACACCGTGGCGAAGCTCGCCGGCATCCAGGCGGCCAAGCGGACGGCTGAGCTGATCCCGCTCTGCCATGGGTTGCCGCTGGAGCATCTGGAGATCACCTTCACGCCGGAGGCGGCCACGCATACCGTCCGGCTGACCGCGCAGACGCGCGCGACGGCCAAGACCGGCGTGGAGCTGGAGGCGTTTGTGGCGGCAGCGGTGGCCTCGCTGGCGCTGTACGACATGGTCAAGGCGGTGGACCCGGCGGCCACGATCACCGACCTGCAGCTGGTCAGTAAGACCGGCGGGACGCAGGCGTTTCAGCGGAGCGAATGATGCGCGCGGCCGTGATCACGGTGAGCGACCGCTCCTTCCGCGGCGAACGGCCGGATGGGAGCGGGCCTGTCCTGAAACAGTTGTTGGAAGAGGCGGGGGCCGAGGTGGTGGAGATGATCGTCGTCCCGGACGATCCGGCGATGATCGCGCCCGCCCTCATCCGGCTGGCTGATCAGGCGCGGTGCGAGGTCGTGTTCACCACCGGCGGGACCGGCCTCTCTCCCCGTGACGTGACCCCGGAAGCGACGGCGTCCGTCATCGAGAAGCGGCTGCCCGGCATGGAGGAAGCGATCCGGCAGGAGAGCCTGAAGCAGACGCCGTTTGCCATGCTCTCGCGCGGCGTCGTCGGCGTGCGCGGGCAGACGCTCATCATCAATGTCCCCGGGAGCCCGAAGGCGGCCCGGGAATGTTTCGCGGTGGTGCGCCCCGTGCTCGGGCACGCGGTGAAGTTGCTGCGCGATGAAAACCCGTATGCGGAATCGGAGCACGCATGCCGTTCCTTACCCTCCTTGTCCTAATTTTCCTCATGGCGATGCTCTACGCCTCGGTCGGCCACGGCGGAGCGTCGGGCTATCTGGCCGCGATGTCGCTGGTTGGCGGCTATGCCTTGACCGCGATGAGCGCCAGTGCCCTGCTCTTGAACCTGGTCGTCGCCGGCACCGCGTGGATGACGTTTTGGCGCGCCGGCCACGGCTCGTGGCGGCTGCTGTGGCCGTTCGCGGCCTCGTCCGTTCCGGCGGCCGTGGTCGGCGGGTGGCTGCCGGTCTCCGCGCAGACGTACCGATGGCTGCTGGCCGGCTGTCTGCTCGTCGCAGCCGCGCGCCTGTGCCTGCCATCCGCGCAAGACGGGGCGCGTGCTCAGGCGCCGGCCCTGGCCGTCGCGCTCCCTGTCGGCGGCGCCCTCGGACTCATTTCAGGGATCGTCGGCGTGGGTGGCGGGATTTTTCTCAGCCCGCTGATGGTGCTGCTGCGCTGGGCGGACGTGAAACGGACCGCGGCCATCTCCGCCGCGTTTATCGTCGTCAACTCGCTCGCGGGATTGGCCGGGCGCCTGCTCGCGGGGCGGCTCCAGGTCGGGCCGCTCTTCCCGCTGGTCGTCACCGCTTTCGCCGGCGGACTCGTCGGCGCCCGGTTCGGGGCGCGCTATTGTTCCGGCCTGTGGCTGCGTCGGCTGCTGGCCGTCGTCTTGGTCATCGCCTCCGGCAAACTGCTCGTGGCCCATGGTTGAGCTCCTGGCCGTCGTCCGACGCAACCGCGCCCGGGCCACGAAAGAGGAGCTTGCCCGCGTCGGGTGCCCCGGCTATTCCGTGTTCCCGGTGCTGGGACGCGGCCGGCAACGCGGGCTTCGCGGCGAGCAGGCGCAGCACGGCGTGTCGTTCTTGCCGAAGCTGCTCTTTACGGTGGTCGTGGAGGACGATCGGGCGCGGGAGACCATCGAAGCGATCATCCGCGCGAACCAAACCGGCGAGTTCGGCGACGGAAAGATCTTCGTCGTCGAGGTCGCCGAGGCCTATCGGGTGTCCACGGGGGAACGTGAGCCGCCGGTGGAAGTCACGGAGGTCGTCGCAACATGAAGCTCATCAAAGCGGTGATCCGGCCGGAAAAGGAAACCGAAGTCATCCACGGGTTGGAGGCGGCCGGCCTCTCGGCCCTCACCAAATGGGATGTCCTTGGACGCGGCCGGCAACGGGGCATTCAGATGGGCGGGACGGTCTATGGGGAGCTCTCGAAGCTCTGCCTGATGGTGGTCGTCGAGGATGACGAAGCGCCGACCGCCGTCGAGGCGATCATGACCGCCGCCAGGACCGGCCATCCGGGCGATGGCCGGATCTTTCTGAGCGACGTGAAAGCGGCGTACACGATCCGGACGGGCAAATGCGATTGAAGGATTTTGCGAAGAGCGGGCACCCGCCGACGCTGTTCTCGGCGTTCTTGTACTTTGACATCAGCTTCATGGTGTGGGTGCTGATCGGCGTGCTGGGCGTGCACATCGCCGGCGACTTCGGGTTGACCGCGAGCCAAAAGGGCTTGCTGGTGGCCATCCCGATCCTCGGCGGCTCGCTCGTGAGAATCCCGCTGGGGATTCTTGTCGATCGGATCGGCCCGAAGCGGACCGGCACCCTGGGCCAACTGTTGGTCCTCATCCCCTTGGTGTGGGCGTGGCTCTTTGGCCGGACGCTGCATGAGATCATCGCATTTGGCCTGTTGCTGGGCATCGCGGGCGGGAGCTTCGCCGTGGCCCTGCCGCTGGCCAGCCGGTGGTATCCGCCGCGCCACCAGGGGTTGGCCATGGGCATCGCCGGGGCCGGCAACAGCGGCACCGTCTTGGCCGCGCTGCTCGCCCCACGCTTGGCTGAGGCGATCGGCTGGCACAACGTCTTCGGGTTGGCCATGATCCCGGTCGTCCTGACGCTGATGACCTTCATTGTGTTAGCCAAGGACAGCCCCTCTCAGCCTGCCCCGAAGCCGCTCCGGAGCTACCTGGGCCTGTGCAGGGAACACGACACGCTCTGGTTTTGCCTGTTCTACAGTTTTACGTTCGGCGGCTTCGTGGGTCTGGCCAGTCTCCTGGTCATTTTCTTCCACGACCAATACGGCCTGTCGAAGGTGATGGCCGGCAACTTCACGGCCTTATGCGTCTTCGCCGGCAGCTTCCTTCGGCCCTTCGGTGGGTATCTGGCCGACCGCTTCGGCGGCACACGGATGCTGACGGCCTTGTTCCTCTGCGCCTCGCTCGGCCTCATGGCGATCGGCGCGCTGCCGCCGCTCTGGTTGGTGACGACGCTGTTGTTCCTCGTCATGGCCATCCTGGGGATGGGCAACGGGTCGGTGTTTCAACTCGTTCCCCAGCGCTTCCGCGACCAGATCGGCGTGGCCACGGGCGTCGTCGGAGCCGCGGGCGGGCTGGGAGGATTCCTGTTGCCGTCGTTCCTTGGGGTGGTGAAAGACGCGACGGGATCCTACGGGGTGGGGTTCTTCTGCTTCGGCGTGGTCGGGCTCGGGTGTCTGACGCTGCTGCGCGCGGTCCAGCGGGGTTGGCACGGCTCGTGGCTGAGCCAAACCATCGAGGCGCTGCGGATGCCGTCCCAACTGGCGGCCCAAAAAGAGTAAGCCATGAGTGTTGAGCGCGTGGTCATGCAGGTCGTCCAGGAGACGGGGGAAATTGTCGAGACCCCGCTCACCGACGCCGACTTGAAGCTGACCTGGAAGCGCAGCATCTGCCCGTACTGCGGCGTGGGGTGCGGTGTCTTGGCCGGGAGCAAGGAGAACCGCGTGCTCAAGGTGCGCGGCGATCCGAACCATCCGGCCAATTACGGGCTGCTCTGCGGTAAAGGAGCGACGCTGCCCCAGATGGTCCGCACGCCGGATCGCCTGGGCCATCCCATGACGCGGGCGACTCGCGATGCCGAGTTCCGGCGAACCTCGTGGGAGGAGGCGTTCGAGCGGATTGCGACCGAGTGGCGTCGGATCATCCAAGACCATGGGCCGGACGCGGTGGCGTTTTACGTGTCCGGGCAAATGCTGACCGAAGACTACTACGTGGTCAACAAGCTGGCCAAGGGGTTGCTCGGCACCAACAACGTGGACTCGAACTCGCGGCTGTGCATGGCCTCGGCGGTCTCCGGCTACGTCACCTCCCTGGGGGCGGATGCGCCGCCGGGCTGCTACGCCGACATCGAGCTCGCCGACTGCTTCCTGCTGATCGGCACCAACACCGCCGCCTGCCACCCGGTGACTTTCGAGCGGATCCGCCGCCGCAAGCTGGCGGCGCCGCAGCGGGTGAAGGTGATCGTCGTGGATCCCCGCAAGACCCGCACGGCGGATATCGCGGACGTGTATCTGCCCATCCAGCCCGGCACCGACGTGGCCTTGTTGAACGCCCTGCTGCACGTCCTTCGCCAAGACGGGCTGCTGGATCAACGCTTCATCGAGCAGCGCACCACCGGCTGGGACGCCGCCGCCGTCCTCGCGGAGCGGTATACGCCGGAGCGCGCGGCGGAGCTCTGCGGCGTTTCCGCCGACTCGATCCGCGACGCGGCCCGGCTGTTCGGAAAGGCCCAGGCCGCCATGAGCTTCTGGTCCATGGGCCTGAACCAAAGCACGCACGGCACCGCCAAGAACAACAGCGTGATCAATCTCCATCTGGCCACCGGCCAGATCGGCCGGCCTGGAGCCGGGCCGTTTTCCCTCACCGGACAGCCCAACGCGATGGGCGGCCGCGAGACCGGAGGCTTGTCGCACCTCTTGCCAGGCCACCGGCTCGTCGCGAACGACGCGGACCGCCGGGAGACCGAGGCCCTGTGGGGCCTGCCCGCAGGACGCATCTCCCCGAAGCCCGGCCTGCCGGCCGTCGAGCTCTTCAAGGCGCTGGCCGAGGGGCGCGTCAAGAGCGTGTGGATTCTCTGCACGAACCCGATGGTCTCGCTGCCGAACCTGGCGCTGGCCCAGGCGGCGCTGACCAAGGCGGAGCTGGTCATCGTCAACGACATCTACCATCCCACCGAGACGACGCAGATGGCGGACATCGTCCTGCCGGCCGCCCAGTGGGCCGAGCGCGACGGCACGGTGACCAACTCGGAGCGGGCGATCTCCTATCTCGAGCAGGTCGTGAATCCGCCGGGCGAGGCGCTGCCGGATTGGGAGATTCTCTGCCGCTTCGCCCAGGCGTTCGGCGTGGGCGAGCGGTTGGCGTTTCGAAACGCGCAAGAGGTCTACGAGGAATACACGCAACTGACCGCCGGCCGGGACCTGGACATCCGCGGCGTCACCTATGCGCGGCTGAAGCAGGGCTCGATCCAATGGCCCTGCCCGACCTCGGCGCATCGCTCGACGATGCGGCGCTACACCAACGGCCGCTTCGCCCATCCGGACGGCAAGGCCAAGTTTCTCGCCCATGAGCAGGAGCCGCCGGCGGAGCCTCCCGATGCGCAGTTTCCCATGGTGCTGACCACCGGCCGCGTGCGCGACCAGTGGCACACGATGACCCGCACCGGCAAGATCCCCGTGCTGATGAAAAAGGCGCCCGCCTCGTTCGTGGAGCTCCATCCGGACGACGCCGCGCCGCTTGGCATCGCTCAGGGGGACCGGGTGAGGGTCGTCTCCCGGCGCGGCCAGGCCACCGCCGCCTGCCGGATGACCGACGGGATCACGCGCGGCACCTGCTTCATGCCGTTTCACTGGGGCGGCTCATGGGGCGAGGCGGTGGTCAACCGCGCGACGATCGAGGCCTATGACCCGGTGTCGAAGCAGCCGGAGCTGAAG
>JAHFGX010000055.1 GCA_023247215.1 Candidatus Omnitrophota bacterium | reverse complement strand
TCCTCCTGCATGACGGCCCGCCCTACGCCAACGGCGACATCCACATCGGCCACGCCCTCAACAAAATCCTCAAAGACCTCATCCTTCGCTACAAGACGATGCGGGGCTACCGCACCCCGTACGTGCCGGGCTGGGACTGCCACGGCATGCCCATCGAGCATCAGCTCTTCAAGGAGCTGAAGCTGACGAAGCAGCAGATTCCCCAGGCGGAGTTCCGGCAGAAGGCGCGCGCGTATGCCGAGCGCTACGTCGGCATCCAGCGCGAGCAGTTCAAGCGGCTGGCCATCCTCGGCGATTGGCACCAGCCGTATCTGACGATGGCGCCGGCCTATGAGTTATCCATCCTGAAGACATTCCTGGAGCTGCTGAAGGCAGGCTACATATATAGAGGGAAGAAGCCGGTCCACTGGTGCGCCACCTGCGAAACTGCCCTCGCCGAGGCCGAGGTGGAGTACGAGCGCAAAACGGATGCATCCATCTATGTGAAGTTTGAATTGACCTCTGAAGGCTTCGGGCGACTCTTTAACGGCTCGCGGGCCTTGCCAGGCATCAAGCACGCCTTCTTCGTCATTTGGACGACAACGCCGTGGACACTCCCTGCCAATGTAGCAGTCGCCTTGCATCCCGATCAGTTGTATCGGGTAATTCAGGGCAAATCTGATGAAGCGTGGATTATTTCGGATCCCCTTGCCTCACTATTTCTTGAGAAAACTGGCACAGCTGGACCAACACTCTGTGAGCCAATTCGTGGCGCAGACTTCCAATCAATTCAAGTGCGCTATGTTCGACCATTTGCTGCTGCCCAGGGACAAACCATCACCGACAATTTTGTTTCAATGGCGGAAGGTACGGGAGTTGTCCACATAGCGCCAGGTCATGGCCAAGAGGACTATCTTATTGGGCAGCGGTGCAAGCTTCCTACCCTGTCACCTGTTGATCATCAAGGACGGTTTACGCGGGAAGTGCCACAGCCATTCGCCGGACACTTAGTTTTTGAAGCGAATAAGCTGATCATTGATGATTTGCGATCGCGTGATCTTTTAGTCAAAGAAGTGCCTTTTCCTCACTCCTACCCGCACTGCTGGAGGTGCAAGAGCCCGGTGATCTTCCGCGCGACCCCGCAATGGTTCCTCAGCGTCGAGCGCGACCAGTTGCGGCAGCGCCTGCTCAAGGAAGCGCGTCAGGTCAAATGGATTCCCGAGGCCGGCATCAGCCGGATGAGCGGGATGCTGGAGACGCGGCCGGACTGGTGCCTCTCGCGCCAGCGCTACTGGGGCAGCCCCATCCCGATCCTGCACTGCGCGCGCTGCGAGAAGCCCGTCGGCACAGGCGATCAGATTGACGCCTCCGTCGTCGAGCGCGTCCTCACGACGCTGGAAGCGCGCGGCGCGGAGGCCTGGTTTACCATGACGGCAGCAGAGTTAGCGCCGGGTGTGGCGTGCCCGGATTGTGGCGGGCGGGAGCTGCGCAAGGACCCGGACATCTTGGACGTCTGGTTCGACTCCGGCGTGAGCCATGAAGCGGTCTTGCGCCAGCGGCCCGAGCTTGGCTGGCCGGCCACCATGTACCTCGAAGGCTCGGACCAGCACCGGGGATGGTTTCAGGTGTCGCTTATCACCGCGACGGCGCTGCGGGGATCGCCCCCCTACACCCACGTCCTGACGCATGGGTTCGTCATGGACGGGGAGGGGCGCAAGATGTCCAAGAGCCTGGGCAATGTGGTGTCGCCGCAGGAGGTGATGAAGAAGTACGGCGCGGATATCTTGCGCTTGTGGGTGGCCTCCTGCGACTACCGGGAGGACGTGCGGATCTCCGACGCCATCCTCGGGCAGGTGGCCGAGGGCTACCGAAAACTCCGCAACACCTTCCGCTACCTGCTGGCCAACCTGTACGATTTCGATCCCAAGCGGGACCGCCAACCGGTCCCCGCCATGCCGGAGTTGGACTGCTGGGCGCTCCATCGCACCCAGGCGCTGCTCGAGGACGTGACGGCCTCCTACGAGGCGTACCAGTTCCATCAGGCCTATCGCACGTTGTACCAGTTTTGCGTGGTGGACCTGTCGGCGTTTTACCTGGATGCCTTGAAAGACCGCCTCTATACCGAGGCGGCCGGCTCGCCGGCCCGACGCTGTGCACAAACAACGCTGTATGTTATACTGCATGCGTTGGTGAAATTGCTGGCCCCGGTTCTGAGTTTGACGGCCGAAGAGGTGTGGCAGCTGATGCGCGCCAGAGGGTTGGCCGAAGATCATTCCGTGCATACGGCCGCGTGGCCGTCGGAGATCCTCGGCGCGTCAGAGCGGGATCCGGACGTCTTGGCGCGCTGGGAGCAGTTCCTGGGCATGCGGGACGTGGTGATGAGGGCGCTGGAAGAACAGCGCGCCGCCCAGGTGATCGGCAGCCCGCTGGAAGCGCGCGTGACGCTGGTGACGCCGGATGCCGGCGCGCAGCGGTTATGGGAGCGCCATCGGCAGGACTTGGCTGAGGCCTTCGTCGTGTCCGAAGTGAGCGTTCGGTTCGGAGCCGGGGCCGCCGACTCGGCCGGGTTATCGCAGGTGGTCGTGGAGCGCGCGGCCGGGGCCAAGTGCCCGCGGTGTTGGAAGTTCCAGTCCAGTGTGGGAGCGAGCGCCGCCCATCCGCAGTTGTGCGCGCGATGCGCGGGCGTCATCGAAACGTTGGCGTCGAGGTGAGCGGATGACCAAACCACAACTGCAAGAGTTTCGCAAGCGGCTCCTGGAGGAGCGCAACAAATTCGCCGGGGAGCTGAAGACGATCGCCCGCAAGAGCTCCAAGAACCCCCGCGACTCCTCGGGGGACCTCTCCGCCTATACGGTCCACATGGCGGACATGTCGGCGGATACCTATGAGCGTGAGATGGACGTGAACATCGCCTCCAGCGAGCAGAAAGTGCTCTACCAGATTGACGAAGCGCTCAAGCGCTTGGAGGAAGACGCGTACGGCACCTGTCAGCAATGCAACAAGCCCGTCAGCCTCAGCCGCCTGAAGGCCGTGCCGTACACGGAGTTATGCATCCAGTGCCAGCGCACGAAAGAGCACAAAAAGTAACGGCGTGGAACCCGCTGCCGTCTTGCACCCCCACCCCACCTACCATCGTCGCCCGACTCTGGCCGTGGCATGTCGCGTCGGCCGTCTGGGTGCTTGACCAACTCACCAAAGCCGCCGTCATTGCGTCCTTTCAGCCGGGCGAGAGCCGGCCCGTCATTGACGGCATCTTCCACCTGACCTACGTGCAAAACACCGGCAGCGCCTTCGGCTTGTTCCGGGGCGCGACGCCGTGGTTGATCCTCACGTCCCTCATCGTCGGCGCCTGGGTGGTTGTCGAGCTGCGCCGCCCGGCGGCCCGCCGCTTCACGCTGACGACGCTGGGGTGGGCCCTGGTGCTGGGCGGGGCGGCCGGCAACGTGGTGGACCGCCTGCGCTGGGGCTATGTCGTGGATTTCCTGGA
>JAHFGX010000040.1 GCA_023247215.1 Candidatus Omnitrophota bacterium | reverse complement strand
GCTATTGCCTGATCCGGTGGATGAAGAAGCTGGACCTTACCGAGGCATCCGCCGCCGGCTCGCGCCGCTTACGGCGATAGGAGCAATTCTTCCGTCGGCACCCACACCAGCCCGTCCTCGAACCGCACCTTCGTCACCACGAACACCGTTTCAAACACCTCCGGCTGCTGGATGTTGCGCGACCAGGACAGGCGCCGGGTCTGGTGCGGCTGCAGCGAGAGGTTCACGGATTGCTGGTCCGTGCCGATGCGCTCCTGGAACGCGTTCAAGAACACGGCCGTCACCTGCACCGCCGTGATGGGCTTGCGCCCCTCATTGCGCAGCTCAAGGTTGCCCTCCAGAATGTACGTGGGGAGGAGCTGATGTAGGCGGTTGACGTTGCGGACGCGAGAGCGATAGACCTTGGCCTCGGTTCCGTCGTCCGCGTTCGCCATCGGGAACTGGGTCGCGCCGCTGTACGTTTGCACCAGCTCCATCGCGGCGGTCTGCCGAAGCGAAACCGGGGTCGCGTCATAGTTGGTGACCCGCGTGGCGATGGTCCGTTGAAACCCGAACGCCGCGCCTCCGATTCCGAGTGCTGCCAGCCCGACCCCCCAGGCCGCCAGCCGGCGCGGCGCGATCATCGTCCGGCTCATGCGCGGCCCTCCGGTAGGCCGTGCCGGCGCGTCGGCTTGCGCCGCAGCGTCGCTAACAGATGGCGCCGCTCGCTCCACTTCAACAAGCGGGCCTGCTGAGCCAGGAGATTCAGGGTGGCGCGATGCAGCGAGGACCAGCGCAGGACCAGCCCGGCCAGGAGGCCGGCCAGGACGATGATGAGGAGCGTAAAGGACCCGACCAGTCGGCGGAACGGGCGCAGCATGGCGGCATCAGGCTGCTGGCTGACGACGCGCCAGCCGTACGGCTCGACGACCACGACGGCGGCCGTCCATGGGCGTGGCGGCCGGCCTTGTGAGAAGTGGATCAGCGTGCCGTCGGAGGAGGCCTCCATCGCGACCGGCGCCCAGGCGGAGACGTTCTTGGGTGCCCCGGGAAGCAGTTGAAACGGGTGCGCGACCAGCCGCCCGCGCTGATCCGCGACATAGAGGTAGCCGTCCGGCTCCAGCCGGATGCGCTGCAGCCATCGCGCCAGCTCCTGCAGGCGGTACTGGACCTGCAGCACGCCGAGGGGTTCGTCTCCCGCCCGAATGGCGGTCGCAATCCCCACCGCTTTCTCCCCGGAGTCGCTGTCGCGGAGATAGACGCCGGAAACCGGGATGCGGTGCGGCTCCCATGAGCCGTCCGCCGCGAGCGGCTCTTCAAAGGCGGGCTCCTCGGGATCGGCCGGCCCGGCCGACGCTGACGCCAGCGGGCGCCCGGCGGGATCCAGCAGCACGGCGCGGTCCACCGACGGCAGCAGGCTTAGCAGCAGGCGCAGCTCGGACGCCAGCACGGTTCGGTCTCGCCGCTGCATGGCGGCGATAAAATCCGGCCGGGCCGCGAAGGCGGTTTCCATCTGGCGGGTCTGGGCCAACTCATCCTGGAGGACGCGGGACGCCAGCTGTGCGGCGATGACGAGGTGGTGCTCTTCCTGCGCCCGGCAGAGCCGCTCATTCACGGTGGACATCCACGCGCACAGGAGGGCGACCGGCAGCGCAAGCGCCAGACTCAGGAACAGCACGGGCTTGCGGTAGAGCGTCAGCAGCCACCAGGGAATCAACTGCCCGGCTGGCTGTCGGCCCGCTGAGGACGCGTGAGACGAGGCCATTCCGAGGACGTTACGGCGCGCGCCCGAGGAGGATTTTATTGAGGAGGATCGTTTCCAGGTATTCCAGGTTAAAGGGCTTGAGGATATAATCGCTGGCTCCGAGTGCTAACGCCTCCTCCATTGTATGCTCTTCCTCAAGTCCGGTGACCATGATCACCATCACGGCGGGTGCCGACGCCTTCAGCTGTTTCAGGGTCGCCACCCCGTTCATCCCCGGCATGCGGACGTCCAGCAAGACCACGGTGGGATTCGCATGCTGCGCCTGGGCCAAGGCCTCCAGCCCCGATCCGGCGGTCAGGACGCTGAAGCCATGCGAGGTCAAAAAATCTTCCAGCACGGCACGGAACTTGGGCTCATCGTCTACAATCAGTATGGAGCCGGGCCAGCGGGCCTGCGCGACGGCGGAGCGGGGCGTCGTCGGGGCGGGGTCTTGCAGCCACCGCATGATCTCCACCAGCAGCGCATGATCGGTTACCGTGGACGGCAGGCGGCTTTGAATGGCAATCTCGCTCAGTTGCGAGGCCGTGTTGGCGTGGTCCACCAGGACGATCGGCAAGCGGGCATCCGAGGCCCGCACGCGTTCAAGCAGGGCCGCGGCGTCTCCGTTCGACCGCTCCAGGCTGACCACGAGGACACCGGGCCGCTCATGCTTCAACGCTTCAATGGCTTCATCGGGGGAGGACGCGGCCAAGTACGCCAGGTGATGGCGGGTGAGCATCCGGCACAAGCGAGCCTGGCGGTTTGGGTGATCATCCACCATCAAGACTGCCGGTGGTCCCTGGCGCGTGCCCTTTGACGCTCGAGTCGGGGTGGTGGCCATTGTTTCCGTTTCCTCCAGAGCGAGTATACCACATCCCCTGTGAAATCTTACGATCTAACCTGTTGTGATATGAGGTGTTATGTGGAAATATGCGACACCTCCCGCCTGGACGCGGTCGCAAAACCGCACACCGTGGAGCATGGCGCATGATCGAATCTGCTCGTCCCTTGACGCCATTGGAATATGGTACCCTTTACGCTAAAGGTAGTGTGAGCACATCCACAACGGCCTCGATCAGGGCAAACTCAGGGAAACCTGAGGACGCAAAGCCACAGGCCTGATCCCGGAGGCGGGATGGCAGCTGGGTTGCCGAAGGCATGCGACATGCTTCTTGCGCCTCACCCGCGCGCTCGCGGGGGAGGGGTGGGCGCTGTTGCGCGCGTCGGGCCGGTGCGCCGATGCTGACCTCGTTTTTTGATCCTGCCAGTTACTTCTTCAATTACGCCTCGATCCCCGTCGTGGTGACCGCCAGCCTCATTGTGGCGCTGGGCGTGGTCGTGCTGATCGGAGAGCGGGGATCGCTGGTGAGCCTGTCGTTTTCCCTCCTGACGTCCAGCGCCGCCGTGTGGTTGTTCAGTTATGGCATGGCCTATTCGTCCGGCGCTCCGGAGGTGGCCGCCTGGTGGTTTAAAGTCGGGCATCTCGGCGTCGTCAGCATCGCCAGCCTCGTCTTTGCCTTCACGCTCACGATGCTGCAGCGCGTCCGCGCCGAGCTGGGGTGGCTGGCGCTGGCGCTGGGCGGGGCTGCGGTCTTCGGCGTCTTGGCCTGGGCGCACCCGCACTTTATCACCGGTGTCGCCAAATTTTCCTGGGGCTATTACCCACAGTACGGATGGGTGAGCGTCCCGTTCCTGGTGTGGTTCGGCGTGTTGCTGGCGCGCAGCCTGTGGCTCTATCACGTCGAGCGGCGGCGGATGCCCTCCGCCGCGCAGCGGGCCCGGGTGCAGGCGCTGCAACGCGCCTTTATCATCGGGTATTGCGGCTCGGTGGATTACATCGCCTGCTACGGCGTGTCGTTCTATCCCCTGGGCTACCTGGCGGTGTTCGGGTTCATTATCTTGGTCGCGCGGGCGATCTGGCGCTACCGGCTGACGGACTTCACGCCCGCCTTCGCCGCAGGCACCATCGTGGAAACGATGAACGAGGCACTGCTCGTCTGCGACGTCGACCGGACGATCCAGTACGTGAATGCCGCCGCCTGCGCGATGTTCCGGTACGACGCCGCGGGGCTGATGGGGCAGCCCATCGAGCGGCTGGTGCGGGGGCAGGAGGAAGGGGTCGCGCGCTTGCGCGCGCTGCTCGGCGGCGAGACGGTGCACGATCAGGAGCTGGCCTGCCAGACGCGCGATGGCGAGCGGGTGGACATCAGCTGCTCGGCGGCGCGGCTGTGGCATAACACCGGCGCGCGCGCGCCGGCCGGCACCGTGATCCTGGCCCGGGATATCGGCGAGCGCAAGCGCGCAGAGCGGAACACGCAGGAGCTGACGTCCACCATCAACCGGCGGGCGGAACAGCTGACCCACGCCTATCAGGAGCTGCAGCGGACCCAGACGCTGCTCGTGCAGGCGGAAAAGATGGCGGCGGTGGGGCAATTGGCCAGCGGCACGGCGCACGAGGTCCGCAATCCCCTAAGCATCATCAAGCTGGGCGCCGAGCAACTGGAGCACCTCGTGGGCCAGGCGGCGGACCAGCGCGTCGGCGAGATTGTGGACATGATGATCGAAGCGGTGCTACGCGCCGACCGGATTATCCGCAGCCTCTTAGATTTCTCCAGGCCCGCCGAGCTGGAATTACGGCCGGTGCAGATGGACGCGCTCGTCCGGGCCGCGCTGGAGCTCGTGGAGAAGTCCTTGACGTCGCACAACGTCCGCGTGGTCTGCGAGGTCGAGCCGGGGTTGCCCCTCGTCTTGGCCGACGAGAACCAGATGAAGCAAGTCCTCATCAATCTCGTCCTGAACGCGTTTCAGGCCATGCCGGGCGGCGGCCAGCTGACGGTCCGCTGCTCGACCCGCCTGCTGACCCCGGAGGATGTCGGGGTGGGCCGGCGCCACATAGATGTGTTCCGGCCGGGAGAGCGGGGCGTGATGTGCGAAGTGCGGGACAGCGGGGTGGGCATTTCCCCGCAGCATCTGCCAAAGATTTTCGACCCGTTTTTCACCACCAAGCCGCCGGGCCAGGGCACGGGGCTGGGCTTGGCGATCACGCGCGCGATCGTCGAGCAGCATGAGGGCACCATTACCGTGGAGAGCACAGAAGGCCGCGGGACGTGCCTCCGGGTCACGCTGCCGGTGGCGCACCAGCCCGCCGAGCGCGGCGCGCAGCCCAATAGCCTCCCGCCGGCGGCCATGCGGAATGGCCGTGCGCCGGATGGCGCAGGAGCGTGAGATGGCGACGGCCCCGCCGATGCGAACCGTGCTGCTGGTGGATGATGAGGAGGGCGCGCGCATGCTCGTGGCGATGCTCCTCGAGCGGGAAGGCTACCGCGTCTTGACCAGCGCGGCGGGCACCGAAGCGCTGATGCTGGCCAAGCTGGAGCGGCCGCAGGTCATCCTGCTGGGCATCATGCTGCCGCAGATGAACGGGCATGAGGTGCTGCGGCGGCTGAAGGCCGACCCGGATACCGCGGCCGTGCCGGTCATCATCCTGGCCGCGAAGGGAGCCGAACGGGACGTGGCCGCGTCCTTTCAGGGCGGGGCCGTCTTCCATGTCGAGAAGCCGTTCGAGACGCACGACCTGCTGGACAAGATCCAGATTGCATTAGCCCTGCCCACATCGCAGGCCTCGAGGACGCCTAGATTCGGAGGAGCCTGATGGCGAGGAAACGCGTGCTCTTGGTGGATGATGAAGCCAGCCTGACGCAGATCCTGCAATATGCGTTGGAGTCGACCGGGTCATACGAGGTGCGGGCCCTGAACCGGGCGGTCCGCGCCCTCGCCACCGCGCGCGATTTCCATCCGGATGTGATCGTCCTGGACGTCATGATGCCGGACCTGGACGGAGGCAGCCTGGCGGCGCAGTTGGAGGAGGATACGGAGCTGCGCCGGATCCCGATCGTGTTCCTCACGGCGATCACCACGCGGGAGGAAATCGTGGACAGCCACGGGGCCATCGCCGGGCGGATCTTTTTGGCCAAACCGATTGACCTGCACGAACTCCTGACGTGTCTTGAGCGCTGCACCGAGTGAGGGCACGTCACCGAATAGACCGGCCGTGACGGAAAGGTCACGGCTTCGTTGCGTTTCTGATAAAATCACCGCATGATTCCGCCACCTGACTGGTTCGCGTTTCGCGAACTGCCGCTTCGCGGCTCGCCTTCGGCGAGCAGGCAGGTGGCGGGATGATTATCAAGCCGGCGGTCCGCCAGCCGCCGTCCGTGCTGGCGGATCTCAGCGTGGTCACGCTCCTCGCCGCGGTGCTGTACGGGGTGGTGCGCATTGCGAGGCACTGGCACGAGCCCATTCAGCCCGTCGTGGAGATTGACCTCAGCCTGTGGGCGCTGCCGGGCTACGCGCTGCTGTCGTTGCTGCGCAGCTTCGCCGCGTACCTCCTGTCCATGCTGTTCGCGCTGGGCTACGGCTATGCCGCCGCCCATGACCGGCGGGCGGAGCGCGTGCTGATGCCCCTGTTGGACATCCTGCAATCCATCCCGGTGCTCGGATTTCTGCCGGGGGCGGTCTTGGTGCTGGTCACCCTGTTTCCCCGTTCCAACACCGGGTTGGAGCTGGCCTCCATCCTCTTGATTGCCACCAGCCAATGCTGGAACCTGGCCTTCAGCTTTTACAGTTCGCTCCGCCGGATTCCCCCGGAGTTGCGGGAAGCCGCCGATGTGTACCAGTTCAGCTGGTGGCAGCGGTTTCGCCAGGTGGAGCTGCCCGCCTCGGCCGTCGGGTTGGCGTGGAACAGCATGATGTCCATGGCTGGAGGATGGTTTTTCCTGACGGTGTGCGAAGCCTTCACCCTCGGCACGCATGACTTCCGCCTGCCGGGCCTCGGCGCCTACATGAGCGAGGCGCTCAGGCATAGCAACGGTCCGGCCATCGCCGGCGGGATCTTCGCCATGATGCTGGTCATCCTCGTCGTGGATGTGTGCCTCTGGCGGCCGGTGCTGGTCTGGTGCCGGAAATTCCGGATCGAGGAAACCGCCGCCTTGGAGCTGCAAGGTTCGGTGGTGTTGGATTGGCTGAGCCGCTCCTGGCTGCTGCAGCTGGCCCTGCCCAGCATGGTGCATCCGATCAAGGAGTGGCTGGCCAAGCCGCTGCTGGCGGCCGGCAAGACGCCGCCACCGCGCCGCGCCGAATCGCCAGACCCGTCGCGCGCGCGGCAGGCCCTCGGCCTCCTGGCCGGGGCGCTGGCGATCGGCGGACTGGCCTGGTCGGCGGGGCGGTTGTTGCGCCTCTTATTGGAGCTGCCTCCAGCCGACTGGGCGCACCTCCTGGTCGGGGCGGTCCTCACGTGCGCGCGCGTTGGGGCGGCCGTTGCGCTGGGCAGCCTGTGGGCCGTGCCGGTGGGCATTTGGATCGGCCGCTCCGCGCAATTGCGCAGCCGCCTGCAGCCGCTGGTGCAGATCGCCGCCTCATTTCCCGCGCCGATGATCTACCCGCTCGTCCTCCTGGCCTTACATCGGATGGGGTGGACGTTGGGGGTCGGCTCCGTCATCCTGATGATGCTGGGCACGCAGTGGTATATCCTGTTCAACGTGATCGCCGGCGCCTCCGCCGTCCCCGAGGATCTGCGCCAGGCGGCGGACGCGTATCAGTTTACCTCCCGCCAGCGATGGCGTATCCTGTGGTGGCCTGCGGTGTTTCCCTATCTGGTGACCGGATGGGTGACGGCCGCCGGCGGCGCCTGGAATGCCAGCATCGTCGCGGAGTATGTCGTGCAGGGACGGGACGTGGTGACCGCGTGGGGCTTGGGATCGCTGATCTCCGTGGCGGCCAGCAGCGGGCGCTACGCGCTGTTGGCGGCCGGCGTCTTGGTGATGTCGGGCATCGTGCTCGTGGTCAACCGATTGTGTTGGAAGCCGCTCTACCACTTAGCCCAAACGCGCTATGCCGGCTGACGGAAACGGCTCGCAGACTCCGGCCATGACGGCGAGCGAGCCATTGCTCCAGCTCTTGAACGTGTCGCACCATTTTACCTTGCCGACGGGAAAACGCCTGGCGGTGCTCGCCGACATCAACGTCACGTTGCGGGCCGGGGAATTGGTGGCGCTGCTGGGCCCCTCCGGCTGTGGGAAGTCCACCTTGATCCGCATTGCCGCCGGATTGATCCGGGCGACCGAGGGCGAGGTTTGCTACCGCGGGCACCCGGTCGTCCGGCCGGACCCCGCGATTGCGCTGGTCTTCCAGCAAGTCGCGCTCTTTCCCTGGCTGACGGTGGCCCAGAACATCGAGCAGGCCTTGATTGCGCGCGGGGCCGAGCCGGCGCAGCGTCGGCAGCGGGTGGCCGAGGTGGTGGGGCTGATCGGGTTGGAAGGGTTTGAAGAAGCGTATCCGCGCGAGCTGTCAGGCGGCATGAAACAGCGGGTGGGCATCGCGCGGGCGCTGGCCGTGCAGCCGGAGATCCTATGCATGGACGAGCCCTTCAGCCAGTTGGACGCGCTGACCGCCGAGACGCTGCGGGACGAGGTGGTGAGCCTCTGGGAGGACCGGCAGAAATACCCCAGCTCCGTCCTGCTGGTCAGCCACGATATCCATGAGGTGGCCTTCATGGCCAGCCGCATCCTCATCATGACCGCGCATCCGGGCCGGATCCAAACCGTGCTTGAGAATCCGCTGCCGTATCCCCGCGATCCGCATTCGGCGGCCTACCAGGCGCTCGTGGACCGCCTGCACGGCATCATCACCGGCCTCTATCTGCCCGAGCAGGAGGCGCCGGCGCTGCCGCAGATCGTGAAGCGGGGCGAGCCGGGAGCGATGTCCGGTCCAATCACCCCGATCCCACTGGCCGGCGTGCGCGAAATCCTGGGATTGCTCGATGCCGTCCAGAACCGCCAAGGCGACGTGTCGTTCTTCAGCGTCACGGCGGAGTTGGACCGCGCCTTCACCCGAATCGTGCTGGCCGTGAAAGCCGCGGAGCTGCTGGGATTTTTGCAGACCCCGGAGGACCGCTTGGTCTTGACGGAGCTGGGCCGGCAGTTCATCGCCGCCCCGGTCAAGGTCAAGCGGCAGATCTTCCGAGGGCAGATCCTGCCGGTCCCGCTGATTCGCCGATTGAAGGAAATGCTGGGCCACAGCGCGGAACAGACGCTGCGCAAAGACGTCTTGCTCAGCGAGCTGGTCATCCAATGCCCGCAGGAGGATCCCCGCCGCCTCTGGCGCGTGCTGATGAACTGGGGACGCTTCGCCGATCTGTGGACGTATTACCCCGCCACCTCCACGCTGAGCCTGACCAACAAGGCCGGCGCGGCCAACGGGGCGACGGCGCAGGAAAAGCGCCTGCCGGCGGCCTCATAGCGATGCGCCTGACATCCATCCGACGCGCGGTGATGCCGAGCCTGGCGGCCGTCACGGCGGCGATACTCCTGGCTCCGATTGCGGTGCTCTGGGCGCCGGGGGCGAACGCCTTGAGGCGGCATGCGTATCACGAGGTGGTGTTCCAATGGATCGTCTCCCGCCTCGTGCCGGCGACGGCGACCCCGGACGAGATCATTCGCGCGGCGATGGACTATAACCGGCGGCACCTGTGGCTGGTGGACAATCAAGCGCCGTACCACGGCAAGCCATTCGACTACTTGGTGGAGGGGATCGGCTGGTGCGACTACAATGCCAAAGTCTTCTGCAAGCTGCTGGCCGCGCGCGGCATGCATGCCCGCTATGCGTTCCTCAAGGACCGCACCGGGAGCTCTCCACATACGATCGCGGAGGTCTATCTGCAAGGGAAGTGGCGGGCGATGGATCCCTTCTTCAACCTGACCTATGCTGACACGCCGGGGCAGTACATGACATTGGAAGAGGTCACGCCAGAACGGATTGCCCGCCTGCCTGAACTGGTGGTCCTCCGGCACGCCGACACGGAGTTCGACGAGAGTATCTTGGCGTTAGCCCAGCAGGTGTTTCCCATCCCAATGCCTCCGCAACGCTCCGATGATTTCTTGCGGGATCGCAACTTCTTCGATGACCTGACCGCGCTGTATGTCCGCTGCTTTGGGGATCGGTTTGTGAGGTGGTATCAGGACCAGTTCCTGCGCCGGGAATTGGCGACGTTCTCCGATCCGGTGCAGCGGCTCTGGTGCCAGGCGCGCCACTACCACGTGCTCGGCCGATTGGATCTCGCGGAGCCCTGCTATGATCGCCTGCGGCAACTCGTTCGCGCCGGGCAGGCGGCCCCGTACCGCGAACGGGTGGTGCTCTTCCTGAGCCGGCTGCTGATCCGGGAGCGGCGATGGGAGGAAGCGCGCAATCTGCTGGAGGGATTCGTGCAGGAGAAGCCGGATGCCCGGTGGGCGCATTACCAATTAGCGCGCTGCTGCGAGGAGTTCCAGGACTTCGAGCAGACGCAGCGCCATCTCCGGGCCTACCAGCGGCTCCACGGCATGAAGTGGGCGGTGGAAGCCGCGCGGCGCTTGGCGTGGCTGACTCGACGAGAACGCGGCGACCGCCTTCCGCCGTGGACGCTTGTCGGCATCTAACCCCACCAGCGGCGGTCCAGGCTGCGGTACTGGATCGCTTCCGCGCAGGTTTCGTCTTGCACGTGACTTTTCCATTTTTGATACGATTCATATCTATGGAAAACACTGGTTGGACAACAGGCGAGGATTATCTGGATGGACGTTTTTTAGATCTCTCACGGACAGTAGGTGGTCGTGGTGAGCGTTCGAGGTTGGGAAAAGACACAGGTCGAAAATCGGACAAGTCAAAGTAGTCGGCCCAGTCCGCCTTCGCCCAGAAGTCTCGCTCCTCATCTTCCGTCTTGAATTTTGGAAGCTTAAGTGGTTCCTTCATAGAGGATACTATAGGGTCAGGCCGAGGCTGATGCGAATGGCCTGGTCGACTTGCTTGAGGTGAGAGGGTGACAGGTGGCCGATTTTGCGATCCAAGCGAGTCTTGTCAATAGTGCGGATTTGAGATAGCAGGATCGTGGAGTTTTCTTTTAGGCCAGCGATGCCCTGGGGAATGTGCACGTTAATCGGGTAGTGCTTCGTGAAGCTCTTTGTAGTGAGCGGCGCCACGATGACGGTAGGTGCGGCTTCGTTTCCAACGTCGTTCTGAATCACGACGACCGGACGTCGCCCCGCTTGCTCTGAACCGTTCACCGGGTTCAGGTCAACCCAGAACAGGTCGCCGCGCCTAATCGGCATACTTCAGCGATTCGGCATCCAGCCGAGCGAATTCTCGCTCCAACCGCTTCGCTTCGGGAGCCAGCTCTGCGTATCCCTCTTCTAATAGGGCTCTCAAGGCCTTCTTGCGTGACAGCCCCAGATAGACCCTGACCGCCTTTTGGATCAAGGTGCTGCGCTTCGTACGCTCCCGCTTCGCCTGGTGATCCACCTCTTCCCGCAGCTCAGGCGGAATCGTGATGTTAATGTGCTCAGCCTTCATCTGGTCACCTCCTCGTTGGAATAAGTATACACTCATCGTATCTACTATTTCAAGCCGTCATTCAGGAGGTGTTTCCATCCCCTCTTGTCGAGGCGCGGCCCCATTCGCTTAATCGGTGTGAAGGACACATAGGATTGCGTATTTTTCTACCTCTTGACGTCCGTGTGAGGCATTGGGCACGCTTTGATTACAAAGGTTCTTTTTCCCGATAAAGGCAAACTCACGGTAACGTGGGGGCGCAAAGCCACGGGTCCTATGGTGAAGTTTGGATCGCCGAGCTGCCGAAGGAATCGGTAGGTCGGTATTTTTATTTCGAGGCCGCACCATACACAAGGTGGGCAATGAAGCGGGCCGTATCGCAGCAAGGGGAAGCGCCTTTGCGTAGCAGATGGGATGTGGTGGTCTTCGGGAACTTCCTCGCAGTAAGCCTCGGAGGGCCAGTGGCGGGAGAGCCGGCGAAGACAACCAGCACCACACGATGGGTCGAGGGAGGACTCGCCGGAACACAGGAGGTGTGACTATGGACAACCCCATCACGCGTTCCCACCGCCCCGGGCGACAGG